>JANYIW010000271.1 GCA_025358645.1 Bacteroidales bacterium | reverse complement strand
GTCGTTATCCTCATATTGTCCCTGGTAATGGGATTTATTAACGGACTGGTAAAAGAGGTGGCTTCTCTTGCTGCATTGATTCTTGGAATCTGGGGCGCCATCAAATTTTCAACTTTTACTGCCGGGAAACTTTATGATTATTTTGACATGACAGGGCACTATGTAGGCATAATTGCATTCCTGATTACCTTCGGAATAATTGTAGTGATTATTCATTTTATCGGGATATTGGCTGATAAAGTTGTAAATGCCGCTTCCCTTGGGTTCATAAACAGGATTCTGGGTATTGTATTCGGATTACTCAAATCTATATTGATAATGAGTGTGTTCTTTGTAGTTCTGAATGCTATTGATGCCAGGAAATCATTTCTTCCTAAGAAGATAATTGAAGAGTCTAAGTTTTATAATCCGATTTCCGATATCGCCCCGGCTATCTTCCCGATAATAGGAGAGGGAGGGTTTAATCGCAGTTTTGACAGGTTTAAAAAGAAGCCCGAAGACCAGTCTGTCTGACCCTGTTAATTATATTTGTACGCTCAAAAAATGTTTTTATGAATTTTGTTGAAGAACTGAAATGGAGAGGCATGATACATGATATTATGCCAGGAACTGAAGAATTATTAAATAAGGAAAAAACCAGCGGGTACATCGGATTCGATCCTACTGCCGACTCCTTACATATTGGTCACATGGTGCAGGTAATGTTGCTCGTGCATTTCCAGCGGAGCGGACATACACCCATCGCCCTTGTTGGCGGCGCAACTGGTATGATAGGAGACCCTTCCGGCAAATCAGAAGAGAGGAACCTGCTTGATGAGGCATCTCTGAGAAAAAATCAGGAAGCCATAAAGAAGCAACTTTCTAAATTTCTCGATTTCAAGTCAGATAATGATAACCGGGCTCTTATGGTAAATAATTATGACTGGATGAAAGAATATTCTTTCCTTGGTTTTATAAGAGATATCGGGAAACATATTACAGTTAATTATATGATGTCAAAAGACTCGGTTAAGAAAAGGATCGGATCTGAGTCAAAATACGGAATGTCATTTACAGAGTTTTCCTACCAGTTAGTTCAGGGAACCGATTTTCTTCATCTCTTTAATCACTTCAATTGTAAGCTCCAGATGGGGGGCTCTGACCAGTGGGGGAACATTGTTACAGGTACAGAGCTTATCCGCCGTAAAGCTGGTGGAGAAGCCTTCGCTATTACCTGTCCGCTGATAACTAAATCGGACGGCACCAAATTTGGTAAAACAGAATCGGGAAACGTATGGCTCGATCCTGAAAAGACTACACCTTATCAGTTTTACCAGTTCTGGCTGAATGTTTCAGATGAAGACGCTGCAAAATATATTAAGATCTTTACTGTGCTGGGTCAAAAAGAAATTGAAGATATCATTTCTGAGCATAACAAAGCTCCTCATGAAAGAGTTCTGCAGAAAAGACTTGCTGAGGAGGTCACGGTGATGGTTCATTCCAGAAGTGAATATGATGGCGCTGTTGAGGCATCGCAAATCCTGTTTGGCAAAGGGACAACAGAATCTCTGAAAAAGATGAATGAGAACACATTTCTATCAGTTTTTGAGGGGGTTCCGGTTTTTGATGTTAAGATGGAGATTCTGCTTAACGGAGTCACAATTGCAGATCTTTGTACAGAACATTCACAGGTATTTGCTTCAAAGGGTGAGTTAAGAAGGCTTGTACAGGGAGGCGGATTTAGCTTAAATAAGGAAAGGATTGAAAACACTGAGATAGTTGTCAGTCAGGAATCTCTTCTGAACGAAAAATATCTTCTATTACAGAAAGGGAAGAAAAATTATTACCTGATCCGGGTTAGTTAGACGCTATTTTATAAGATCAGCAGCGATGATCGATACATCGTCAAAAGTTGAAGGATTATTGTGGGGCAGTCCGAGATCCTTTATCATTTTCCTGATATTATTTTCGACAGGGTCGGTGTTACTTATATGGAGAATAATTTCCTTCGTTCCAATATCCGTACCATCAGCATATTTTAATTCAGAAAGGCCGTCGGTATAGCAAACAATCTTTGAAAAATCTTTTATTATTATTTCAGATTTTTGTACAGCAGGTATTTCATCCAGCATTCCGATTCCCACACAGGAAGTCCTGAGATGAAGAGTCTCTCCGGTAGCAGTATTATAAAGCACAGGTGGATTATGGGCAGCATTGATATATTCAAGGACCCTGCTTTTATGATCATATCTTGCAACAAATAATGTTATGAATTTTTCTCCCGCGGCATTTATAACCACTATTGAATTGAGTTTTTTAACCAGTGTCTCAAGCTCAATATTGAATGTAAAAAGAGCTCTTAAACTTGCCTGGAAATTTGACATTAGTATTGCTGCTGATATTCCCTTTCCGGATACATCAGCAATACAGAAACCCGTTTTTGTTTCAGAAAGCCTTATACAATCATAATAATCTCCGCCAACTTCATAGTGAGGATAATAAAATCCATTTACTATTATTTTGGGGTTTTTAGGCATCTGGCTGTTGTCGGGGATAAGCATTTTTTGCATTTTGGCCGCCAGCTCGAGCTCTTTTTTCAGAGCTTCCTGGGCCAGACTTTCATTGAATAGTCTGATGTTCTCAATTGCAACTATTATGATGCTGGATATAGTCTGTATGAAATTCAGATGTTTCAGTACAGGACTCATACCCTCTCCTTCCTCCTCGATATCACCAATAAATATGAAAGCGAGGTGTTCATTGTTATTATATACCGGGACAATGATATCAACACCTTCGAAACCAAGATCAATAGCACCGAAAAAAATTTCGCAGATGCCCATTAACTTTGTTTTTACATCGATGGTTTCAAAATGTTTCGGGAAACCGCCGTTCAAAAGGCACTCCCAGGTACCCGAATGTTTAAATATCAGGATTTTACCTATTCCCAGGTTGTTTCTAAGGATGAATTCATATTTCGATAAAAGGACCTCAGTTGGCAGATTCGCATTGATAGATAAAGTAATATCAAGCAATGAGTCTAATTTGAATTTGGAAATCTTTAATCTGTCAGCAAAGCCTTTTTTATCCTCCATGATTCTGATTATCCCTTAACTCTTTCAACATACGACTTATCGCGTGTATCGATTCTGATTTTATCACCTGTATTTACAAACAATGGGACCATTATTATTGCTCCATTCTTGACCTTTGCCTGTTTTAATGAGTTATTAGCTGTATCGCCTCTTAAGCCAGGCTCGGAATAGGTAACTTCCATTACAACTGACTGCGGGATGTCTACGGAAAGGACAGTTTCAGTATCGGCATGAACAACAATCTCAACACTTGCTCCTTCAAGGAGGAATTCATTATTCTCAATCAAAGTATCCGGAACATGGATCTGTTCGAAAGTCTCAAGATGCATGAAGTAAAAGCCCATATCATCTTTATAAAGATATTGATAGGGACGTCTTTCAACTCTGGCGAGGGTTACTTTTGTACCTGACGAAAACGTATTATCAATTACTCTCCCGTTTTTGAGGCTCTTAAGTTTCGTCCTCACAAAAGCTGGTCCTTTCCCGGGTTTAACATGTTGAAATTGCACAATTGTATAAAGGTCATTGTTGAATTCAATGACTAATCCATTTCTAAAATCTGCAGTATTTGCCATATTTGTTTCTGTTATTCAATAAATAAATTGATCTATCTTTTTTTAATTCCAAGAGGGTATACTAATCCTTCATAACTCATAATCTCACATGTAAATGCGCCTACAAATATATCAAATCGTATCTTAACCGGTAAAAAATTCCTGTCAGCTGAGAACCAGAAAGAAACATCCTCTTCTGTTTTGAAAAGTCTGCCTTTTTCTGTAACAGGATTAAACTTGTAACACATAATTTTCCCGACTTTGGTTTTTACTTCATCCATCCCGACATATTTTAACCTTATTGGGTAAAGCTCATCACAGAACCAGGTTATTATAGTTGTCAGGTCACCCTTTTTAAGATTGGTATCGATGGGAAGTATATGGTTACGGAAAAAGTAGAAACAGGAAAGAACATCATGAATTTGAGGAGGAGCAATATGTATCCCTGTAAGATCGCTGTTAAGAATACTGGAATCAGCCCTGGTTTTATGGTCAAACAAAACAGCATTGTATTTTTTGTACCTGCCTTCGTGGATGTTTCTGATTGACTTAACCGGCAATTCGGTGACGGGATCAATAAAACTCTCATAAATATCCAATACTCTGAAAAGAGCGTCCGCCAATCCGGTCGTTCTTGACGACAGTTTTGAATGGAATACTTCTTTCCCATTCAATGTGTCACTACTCAGATCGAGTATTGCGGTTCCGGCTGTAATAATTCCGTATTGAATGTTATAAGTTACTTTCTCTCCGACTTTATACGATGGCGATTGGCCAATTGTGTAAGTTGAAACTAATAAGACGATGCCGGTTATGCAAAAAAATCTTTTCATATTCCTTCTTTCCTGAACGTGGTATTATACCGATTATTTTCCAAGGATATTCTTTCCGGGTAAGGAAGTTATAAAATCTTTCAGATATAAAGGCTCAAAATAAGCAACATCTTCAAATCTCCGATCATTAAATGCCTGAAAAACAGGTTTTCGCATTTGAGAAGCTGATATCTGGTAATCTACATCAAATAAAGCATTTTTTCGGTGAACCACTTCTTTGCATTTTAATGCTCCATCGCCGAAAAATATAATCCTATGTGATTCAGGAATATCGATAAATGAATCTTCATTAATAATTTCAGCTGATATATTTTTTATTTTATTGCCGAAGGGGTCATAAATTGCATAATAAACCTCCATTCTCCGGGCATCCAGCATTGGACAGAAAAGTAAATTTGAATCAGATGCAGCGCTAAAAGGTTGACTTTCGGCCATTCCCCAAAACATAGCAAGAGTGGTATCAATACCGATAAGAGGTATAGATGCTCCATAAGCAATTCCTTTAGCTACTGATACTCCTATTCGCAATCCTGTATAAGAACCAGGGCCCTTACTAACCGCGACTGCTTCAAGATCGCCGGCTTTGATTCCTTGTTCCCTGAGGATTTCTTCAATGAATACAGTGAGCAGCGAGGCATGTGATTTTGATTCATTACTTTCTCGCATAGAAATTACACGGGCATTATCACATAATGCTACAGAGCAAAGGTTTGTTGCAGTTTCAATACATATTATCATGTTTTGAACGGAATACCGGCACCTATTTTATTTTAAAAAGTACTTCTTTTTTTACAACCTCGATCAGTGTACTGTCTGATAATTTTTTACTGATTGCGCTGAAAGGAGCTGAAACTATCCGATCATTCAGAGCTACACCGGAAAGGATTTCAATATAGGAATTATCCTGGATTCCGGTTTTAACATCCTTAGCAAGAGCATACTTCCCATCGGTGACAAATACAATTGTACGAATATCTTTTTGTGATGGAGTACCTGCAATTTTTGTAGTATCGGTACGTGTCGTGACAGATTGAATAGGAACAGTAAGTATATCAGGTTTTGATTGGGTGCGGATATCTACAGTTGCTGACATTCCTGGTCTGAAAGGATTTTTATCACCGGCGTCAACAAGTTTTTTGTACGACTGAGGAAGAATTAGAATCTTGACATCGAAGTTAGTTACCTGATCGGCTGATACCCCGGTAGTCTTCGCGGAATTTGCAATTTCAGTTACTATCCCTTTAAATTTCTGGTCGAGATATGCATCAACCTCAATTAGTGCTGTATCTCCGAGTTTAACTCTTGGGATGTCATTTTCATTTACCTGTACCCGGGCTTCCATGCGTGCCAGATCTGCAACTCGCAATAATTCGGTACCTGCCATTAGATTTGTTCCTGCTACTCTTTCACCGAGTTCTACCAGAAGCATTGAGACAGTACCTGACATAGGAGCATAGATAGTTGTTTTAGTAAGGTTCTCATTAGCCTCTTTTAGTGAGGCTTCAGTACTAACAACTGTAAACTTACCTGCATCAACTTCAGATTTTGCAACGGTATAGGTCGCCTGAGCCTGTTCAAACTCTGACTTTGAAATAGTCTGCTCATCATACAACTGTTTGCTTCTTTTAAATGCAAGTTCAGCCTGTGTAAATTGTGCCTCTGATTGGGCAAGACGTGCACGAGCTGAGCTGATAGCCGCCAGTGATCTGTCTTTCTGAGAAATATAGGTATCTGGTTTTATCCTGAGAAGCAATTGTCCTTTAACAACATTGTCGCCCTCTTTGACCGTCAATTCTACAATTTCGCCGGATACATCCGGACTTATTTTAACCTCTTTCTCAGGCTGAATTTTGCCATTTGCCGTGATTGTTTCAACTATAGTACGTTTTTCTGCATTCTCAACTGCGACTTTTACGGTTAAAGCTTTGCCAAACCACCCTGCTTTCTTTCCAATTATTGCAAAGATGATCAGCACTACTACAATTGGAAGTAAAATCTTAAGTATCTTATTGTTTTTCATGTTTTTGTTTCTTAGAATGATTGGTATTTTAAATTATTAATTGAGCTTTAATGGTAATCCTTTGTAAAAATCGAGTACTTTGGTTTTAAAGACAAATTCATATTTTGCCTGTGACATATCTGATTGTGATTTTAGGAGCGCCGTTTTGGCAGCATTATAGTCGACGGAAGTGACCATTCCAACATTGAATTTCTGTTCGGTGTATCTGAAGGATTCTTCAGTTGATGCAATAGCTTTGATACTTACATTATATTTTTTAAGAGATGCAACAGCATCTGTGTATGCCTGCTGTATACTTTTATAAAGTTGTTTTTTAGTTCCTTCAAGATTGTACTGACTGGTTTCAACATTTAATTTCGAGTTTGAAATATTTTTATTAACCTGCCACCCATTTAAAATTGGGATATTTAGCGTCAGACCAGCTCCAGGACTTTTATTGTTTCTTATTTGATTTTTAAAAGATTGATCTCCAGGCAGATTGGAAGGATTAGAATAACGAGTATTTAAAGAATAATTTAAGGATAGAACCGGGCTTCTGCCTCCTTTTGCCATTTTCAATCCATATTCGCTTGCTGTCAGGTTCAATTCAGAACTTTTTATTTCTGGTCTGTTTTTCTCTGCAATGGAGTAGATGTCGTCAATATTACCTGATACAACAGAGCTGGGATCAACATTGATTTCAGGAACTGAAATTTCAAATCCTGCGGGTGTTTTAAGTTCAAGGTATTGGCTTAAAGTAAGAATAGAAGTTTCGAGTTGATTTTTCATTGTAATCAAAGAAAGTTCCTCCTGCGCAGCCTGAGCTTCTATCTGGAGAAGATTGCCTTTGGCAACACTTCCTGCATCGACCAGTTTCTTAGTTTTTTCAATTTGCTGCAAGGTTATTTTAAGTTGATTGTCATTGGCAGCTACAAGCTCCTTGTTTAGAAGAATCTGCAGGTATGCAAGTGCAACACTAAGTGCAACATTGTCACTAATATACTGTAAATCCTGCTGGCTTGCGAGGACCAGATATTTGTTTTTATGGATAGAATTATAATTCTGTAACCCATTAAAAACCGGCACAGATCCTCCCAGATAAAAATAATCAGATAAAAGAGTCTGGTTGTTTAAAAACTGGTAAGTATTCTGATCCAATGCACGACCAGATGAATAAGAATGTGAAACCTGTCCGTTCAAAGTCGGTAACAAATGAAATTTTGAAAGATCAAGCGAATTCTTTTGTACCTCGGTCTGAATAAATTGTTGTTTTATCTGGATATTATTTACGATCGCATATTTAATACACTCTTCCAGCGACCACAATTTTTGTTGTGAGAAGATTAATCCCTGTGAAGAAAGGAGGCAGGCTAATATAAAGATCAGGTTTTTTTTCATATTTTAATATTTGGTTTTTGCAGATGACTTTTATTGACTAAAGTCATATTTTGAGCATTTTTACTTTATATTGGTTTAGTCCTTTTGATAATTGTCAGAACAGAGATCTTTTAAAATTAAGCTTACGAAGATAAATAATATCTCAGACAGAAGAACTTTTTTTTTCATTGCAAGCGAAGAATGTCAATTTACTCCTTTCAAATTATTTCATGCGGGGTTTAAATTTACCTATATTTGCAACAGAAACGAACACAAATTATATATTAAATACTTAATTATATGACTAATAAGGAATTAAATCTGGAACCAGGAGTAATTTTCGGAGATGATGTAAAGTCTCTATTTGATTATGCAAATAAGAATGACTTTGCTATTCCTGCTGTTAATGTCATTGGAACCAATTCTGTTAACGCTGTATTGGAAACTGCCAAAATTGTGAATTCTCCTGTTATTATCCAGTTTTCAAACGGAGGCGCACATTTTTTTGGAGGACAGAGTTTGCCTAAGGAAAATCATGTTGGAGCTATAGCAGGTGGCATTTCAGGGGCTCTGCATGTGCATAATGTTGCAGAATATTATGGCATTCCGGTAATTCTTCATACTGATCATGCGGCACGCAAACTCCTTCCCTGGATTGATGCATTACTTGATGCAGGGGAAGAATTTTTTGAGGCTAATGGTAAGCCGCTTTTCAGTTCACACATGCTCGATCTTTCTGAAGAACCCTTAAAAGAAAACATTGCAACATGCAAAAAGTATCTTGAGAGAATGAGCAAAATCGGTATGACACTAGAGATTGAACTTGGGGTCACCGGTGGAGAAGAAGATGGGGTAGATCATTCAGGTATTGACAGCTCTCGTTTATATACACAACCGGAGGATGTTGCGTATGCTTATGAAGAACTTTTAAAAGTAAGTAATATGTTCACCATTGCAGCATCATTTGGTAATGTTCATGGCGTCTATAAACCGGGGAATGTGGAGCTAAAACCAATTATTCTGAAGAATAGTCAGGATTTTATTATTAAGAAATTTAAAACAGGACATAATCCGGTAAACTTCGTATTTCATGGCGGATCAGGATCAGAGAAACATCTGATAACAGAGGCTATAAAATACGGCGCTGTTAAAATGAATCTTGATACCGATATGCAATGGGCATTCTGGGATGGGATAAATAAGTACTCAAAAGAAAAGAATGGTTACCTCCAGAGTCAGATCGGCAATCCGGATGGAGAAGACAAGCCTAATAAAAAATATTACGATCCAAGAGTATGGCTCAGAAAGGGAGAAGAAACCTTTATAGCCAGGCTTAAAGAGGCATTTACTGATCTTAATGCAGTAAATCGCTATTAATAAAGCATGATCAGCATACCTAACAGACAGCCAGTCATATAACGACTGACTGTTTTTTCATGTAATAGCACAATCAGCTGGTTTAAATCTCTTGAAAATCTGCTATTCTAATCCAGCTGTCTGGAGAATAAACAAACACTTTTTAATCAGAATGTAACCCGATAACATTTGGATAATACCCGTCTTTTTCTAATTTTACAAATTCCGTTTTAGAATGATTTGGGGAATTGATAATAAATTTGTCATTCCAACGTATATTTGTATGAAAAGCAGGGGATTATATTCAGATAAATTTTGACAATGTATCCGGACAGTTTTAAAAATAATCCTACGAGGAGAACTCCCTGGATAATTCTGGAGCCGGGGAGGATATTTATTATGGGACGTTCAATCCCTGAAAACCCGACCGATTTTTACAGGCCGGTTCAGGAATGGACATCAAAATATGCTCAGAACTATACCGGGAAATCAAAAATCGAATTTGGGTTTGAATATATTAACACCAGTTCCATAAAGTGGATTTTTACCATATTAAGAGAGCTATCGGAGATTATGGAGATAGGAAATAATGCCAATGTTACATGGTATTATGAACGTGGTGATGAAGATATGAGTGAATTGGGGTTTATTCTCCGGTCTCTTGTTGAATGCCCTTTTATAGTTGTTGAGGTTGAAGAGATGAACAAGGCCAGATATGACAAGATATTATCACTACCCATATAATCACAACGGAACAAGGTTATCAAATTCACTTGTTAATGATCACTTTTAAAAAATTATTCTATTTTTGCAGCACATTTTATAGTACAATGACCCATGGTGTAATTGGCAACACGTCGGATTTTGATTCCGCAGAGTCCTGGTTCGAGCCCAGGTGGGTCAACAAAACGGCCAGAGGCCATCACGATCAAGCATGAGCATCTGATTGTAATACCCGGTGGCGTGCGTGACCCCGAACTGGTAGACCGGGCTGTACAAGGTCAGGATGCGGTGATATCCGCCTTCGGGCCGCGCGCGTTGAGAAAGGACGACATTCAGGAAGTGCTGATGCGCAACCTGATTATGGCACCCTCACTTTAAATGCTTTTCCGCGAGAGTGTACAGTTGATCCCTGCTTATTTCTTTTTCTTGCCTTTTGCCGAGACATTTACTCCTGAAGCAGCATCATATTTAGCCTGAGCAGCGCCAAGAGCAGTCTGTGAAATTTTTAGAGCATCCTTTGCACTTTTTTTAGTCGCTTTCCCTCTTGTCAGGTTCGCGTTACCGGTGG
>JANYIW010000191.1 GCA_025358645.1 Bacteroidales bacterium | reverse complement strand
TCATGAGCATCTTGACATATTCAATCTCATAGATATGTTGAGCGCAGCGAAATCCCGACAGCGAAGCTCGTCGGGAAATGGGAGAATATATGACTCCGAGATCGCAAGATTCTTAAGTCCTGACCCGATTATACAGGATCCATACAATATTCTTAGTTATAACAGGTATAGTTATTGCCTCAATAACCCACTAAAATATATTGATCCAAGTGGATATTCCAGCCGGTCATTTGAATATGAAAGGAACTTAAATGCTAATCAGGCTGGGAATACTGTGTTTTTCAATAATTATCCCAAAGGTTGGGCACAAATGCAGGAATCCAATTATAGAGGAGCATGGCAATATTATGTATCAAGCTCGTACATTGCTGATGGTTCCAGTCCTCAATTTGGGAAAAGAGGAAATGAAATCGGTTATTGGGTTAAAACTGGTAGTTTTACAATAAATCCAAACGAAGGTAATATTCATGTTTTAAATAATCCGGGAAGTGTAGGTATTTCACTTGAGTTTATTGCAATACCTTCTCCCGCAGGACAAGGGGGCGGCTTTAATATTGAAAATGCTGTCAACACGTTAAATGAAAATGCAAATGAACGTTCTGTTCATGCGTGTGGTAGATATATGGGCTTAGCGTTACAGGCTGGAGGTATTAAAGGCGCAATGGCTGATGGAAAAGACTATGGGCCAATTTTATTAAAAAATGGCTTCAATGTAGTAAGTAAAACAGGTTATTCTCCATTTATGGGAGATGTCACTGTATATGATGGAAATGCAACACATATATGGGGACATGTTCAGATGTATAATGGAAATCAATGGGTCTCTGACTTTTTTCAAGGTTATATAGGAATAAAAACAGGTTATGAGTATGGAGGCAATGGATTTATGGTATACTCTAAAGATATTCCTCCTATAACTATTTACAGAATTGGGAATTAAATAATTAAAAAAATGAAAACAAAAATATTATTATCATTTTTTGCTTTAAGTTTCATGTTGTTTAATGGACTTTCTTGCAAAAGTCAATCTGCAAATTTTAATGATAAAGAGATTACTGGCATGCTTAAAGATTTTTACACAAGTTACATTGTTGAACGGAGTAAGATGCCTGAGGATTTCAAGAAAATAGATTCGATAGTTAAAAAACACTGTGCAATAGACTTGCAGAATCAACTTAAGAATGAGGATATAGACTATGATCTCTTACTTAATGGCCAGTTTTGTGAAAAGAAATGGTTGAATACAATGTCTATTAATAAAGATAGCAGTGATAATAGTTTTTATACCGTTTCGTTTGAATACACGGCAGATGGTAAAAGAAAACAAAAAAGCATTAAACTTCAAATTGTTAAAAATAACATCGAATACAAAATTAATAAAGTGATAGAATAAAGTATTATACTATTGATAATTGAATTGACATTGAATTCTCAGACATCCAAAATGAAGCCTGGAATGTTCCGGGGCTTTTTGCATTATAGCGCTAACTGTTTGATTTTATCCTTTGTGATGAATGCATCGAGGAATATCTTCACCACTGACTTCTTCTCCTCTGTCATCTTCTCGATCATCTTAAACTGATTTTACAACTCCTTATCTGTAAGTGAGCTATTAGCCAATTCATCTGAAGTTCCGTTCATCAAGTAGTCTGATGTAACTTCCAGGGCATTGGCCAGCTTAGCCAATATATCGCCTGAAGGTTGTGCCCCCTTCTCTTCATAACGCCCGATCTGCGAATAATGAACATTTATCTCCTTAGCCAGATGCTCATGGATAAGAACAACAGCCGGTTCAGTCAGCAAACAATGGGTTAAATATTCATTTGATGCTGCCGGCGGAGATATGACAATGCGGAAAGATAATATCAGAAATTTTACTGAAGATTTCGGCTACGATGTATTTGACCAGTTAAAATGGTCGAAAGCATCCGGTCAGGATAGTCTTGTTATGCATTATAATGATGTCGGGAACATAACTTCCAAAACAGATGTCGGTGATTATTTTTATAATTCAACCCGTGTTCATACAGTTGACAGTATAAACGGCAGTCAGAACCTTAACAGGCAGAATATCGGGTATAACCATTTCAATAAACCAGTATTCATAGCATCAGATAAAGATTCACTTGTTTATACTTATAATGTTCTGGATGAGCGAATAAAATCCATTCATTATGACAGTCTTGATCAGGTCGTTAAAACAACATGGTATGCAGGTCCATATGAAAAAGTTGTATCAGATACAGTAACAAAACATTATTACTACATCAACTCTCCTGATGGCCCCGTAGCTCTTGCAATACAAAATGGAACAGACGCGCCTGTAATTTATTATCTTTGCAAGGATCATCTCGGTTCAATAACAGGTATTATGAACTCAAATGGAGATCTTCTTGAAGAATATAACTATGATCCCTGGGGACGGAGACGGAATCCTGCTGACTGGTCATATACAAATGTACCTGTTACGACATATACAAACCGGGGTTTCACAGGTCATGAGCATCTTGACATATTCAATCTCATAGATATGTTGAGCGCAGCGAAATCCCGACAGC
>JANYIW010000105.1 GCA_025358645.1 Bacteroidales bacterium | reverse complement strand
AAATGGAATCCGGCAACTGAAATCTTTGTTGATGATACAGATGGTGCAGCAACAAAATTGCTTCATTACGAATATAGAAAAGGCTGGAAGTTGGTGTAAACCAGGATTATAATAATATTCTAATTACATCCAGAATTTAGGCCCCCTTTAGGGGGATTTGGGGTGAAATGTGAAAGGGTGAAAATGAGTAAGTAGGGTTTATAAACCATCATGTATTTTATATTCAATACGATGCTTAACCTAAGGTTATTGGTACTAATTGTATTCTCCGGTTTTATTTTCTCTGCCTGCAGTTCCGGGCAAAAGGAACTGTTTGTTTTGTCAGCTCCTGCCGGAAATTTTTATACTTCAATTAATAAAGAAGGCATAACAGTGATCCCTAACGGACGATTTCTGACACCTTCCGGAAAAAGTTTTGTAGTGGCTCCTCATCCCTTCGGACTTGCCCTGAGTGGAGATGGTGAGATTGCTGTTACTGCCAATTCAGGAATAAAACCACTATCTATCTCCATTATCCGAAATCTGACATCCACCCATGAGATCAGACAGGTTCCTCCGGGATTCTCCAATGATGCAGGTGTGCTTGAATCTGTTTTTATGGGACTGGCAATTTCCCCCGATAACAAAAAGGTATATGTTGCTGCCGGACAAGATAACAGCATTCTTGTATTTGATCTGAATACTGGTAATAAGATCGACTCTGTAGATTGTTCTGTTTCGGCAGACGGCACAAAATTTCCTGATGGGTATATAGGAGACATTGTTCTTTCGGGAGATGGTGATCATCTTTTTGCGGTGGACCAGACAAACTTCCGGCTTGTGATCGTTGATACCCGAAAGATGCAGGTAATTAATTCTGTACCAGTCGGCCGTTATCCATTTGGAGTTACCCTTAGTCATGATGAGAAAAAGGTCTATGTGGCAAATGTGGGTATGTTCCAGTATAGCAAAATAGGGAACATCGAAGAGAAATCTGACTATAAAAAGGCTCTTGACTTTCCGGCTTTTGGATATAATACAGTTGAGATGAGAAACGGAATTTCTACTGATTAGTCGGCGGATCAAGTCCTAACTCCCTGGTTGCCACATCAGATTGGCTTTTTGCAAGCAATGGCGGGAACAGGAAATATAAACCGGCCTCAAAAGCCCCGGGCAGTCTGGGCATGAATGGATCCGCCGGTGCTATTTGACCCACAAAAGGCGTTGACTCCGCTGGATGAAAAATTTGATTGGAATTCACTCAAAGAATCTCCTTTTCTGGATGATCCAAAAGAAATGGTGAACGATCAGAAAGAGAAAGTCGAATTCAGAGTGGAGGATCAGAAGAAGAAATAGGAAGTCTAGGTAACTTCAAAAAAAATGAGGCTGAACGTTTTTGTTACAGCCTCAGTGGTATTAGTTTGAGTAAGATCAATCTACTTTTTTAACTTTTATGGCAACCGGTCCTTTTTCTCTCTCCTCAATTTCAAATTCAACTGCCTGACCTGCCTCAAGTTCGGTATGGGAAACCTCTAAACCTGAACGGTGGATAAAGATATCCTTGTCATCTTCTGACTGAAGGAATCCATAACCTTTTACCCTGTCATACCATTTAACAGTACCTTTCATAGTATTAGATTATTTGTTACTTACCTGTAGCTGTCTCTTCTGTTTCCACCACCGCTTCCACCACTTCCACCACCACTACCACCTCTGCGGTCGTTATCACCACCTCTGAAATTACTTCTTCTGTCTGTTCTTTCGATAGATTCATTAACAATTATGTTCCTACCGCTTACTTCAGCTCCGTTTAATTCCTCGATAGCTTTTTTTGCTTCAACATCATTTGGCATCTCAACGAAACCAAATCCTTTGCTTTTTCCAGAGTATTTGTCAATAATGATTTTTGCGGATGTTACTTCGCCATACTCTTCAAAAATTTCTTTTAATTCTGCTTCACTCATTTTAAAATGAAGACTTCCTACGTAAATGTTCATAATTCAAATATTAAAGTATTTATAAAACAGGGACAAAGGTCATATTTATTTTTGATAACAAAAAATAAATATCCATAATATATTGTATTTAAATAACTTTTTGGCATTAAACACTCTTCCAAAATGTGAAAATCAACACATCCGTCAATTCATGACAGCCTTATTTAATGAAACAGATGGTATTCTTATTTTGTTCGTTTGAAGTTGTATTTTTTTCTCCTATTCTCCCGTTCCTTACTTCCTGTTCCTGATATATATATGCTTTATATGGTTCTGCCCTGATTCTCTTTCATCAATTTCGAAATCCAATGACCTGATAAGCGGGGTTAGTTTCGGAAAACCAAAATTTCTGGGATCGAAATCAGGTTGCTTTTTAAGAATCAGGTTACCTACATCTCCAAGATAAGCCCAACCGTTTTCGTCGGCTATATCAGTTATTGATGATGCTATCAGTCTTTTAACAATGTTGGCAGGTGTCTGAATATCAGGTACATCTGTTTTCTTCTTTTTCACAACAGGCTTTCCCCTTTTTCTGATCTCGGGTGTAGTGTCCAACGCACCTGTTGATGATGTGATTATGTCGAGATAGATGAATTTATCGCAGGACACAATAAAAGGATAAGGTGTTTTCCTTTCGCCAATTCCGATAACTTTCATCCCTGCTTCCCTTAACCTGGTTGCAAGTCGTGTAAAATCGCTATCGCTTGATACTATGCAAAAACCATCAACTTTTCCTGAATAAAGAATATCCATTCCATCAATTATCAGAGCGGAATCAGTGGAATTTTTACCTTTTGTATAACTATACTGCTGAATGGGTGTTATCGCGTTTTCAAGAAGAACTGATTTCCAACCTGAAATTGTTGGTTTTGTCCAGTCTCCATATATCCTTTTAAAAGTAGGAGTACCATATTTGGCTATTTCCTCCAGCATTCCTTTAACATTGCTGTAAGGAATATTGTCTGCATCAATCAGAACAGCCAAACGTAAATCGTTTAATGTTTGCATAATCAGGTCTTTTTTAACTTATTGCAATTTAACGCTTTTTTCCGGTCATTTCCAGTATATCGAGTCTGAGAATGGTTGTATGTTCAAAGATCTTATCATCGTAAAGATAGACACCTTTAGCACCATAATGCTCCATTATACAATTCATCCCTGTTAATTTTTCCTTCTTTTCTGAGACCACAGTAATATTTCCATACCCGATAATGCTACTGAAATTCATTCCCCAGTCACAACTCCTTTTCCCCTTGAATATCTTATGATCTGTATCCATTTCAAAACAGACATACTTATTCCTGCGGATCATATCGATTTTCTTTCCATCGTTTGCACAATGGAAATAAAATGTTTGTTCCGGGTTATTTGTATATCCGAAATTCATAGTAACTACATAAGGTATACTTTCATTAGCAAGAGCTATCCTGCAGACATCCGCTTTTTGGATAATTTCTTCAATTTCATGAGTATCTGATATTTCTCTTTCGGCTCGTCTCATTTATTTTGCTTTAATATTTTAATACGCTCATAATTTATTTTCAGCCTTTCAAAAAGTTCATCATCATTTTCTATTGGGAAACCATAATGATTATCATGGTACTCTTTATGTAGTGAAAGCTGATCTCCGGTAATTGTTGTTATATAATCACAATATGTCATATCGAAATTTATTACCTCTCTTTCCCAAAATTGTTTTTTGAATCTCAAAAAATATTCAATAAAAATAAAGAATTTTATTAACTTTGCTACCCCTTTAATAGGGTTTATAAAACTAATCAAAATCAATTAATATGGGAAAAGGTGATAAAAAAACAAGAAGAGGAAAAATAATTCTTGGCTCTTATGGTGTAAGACGTCCGCGGAAAAAAAATGACAAACCGGAAGTTAAACCCATCAAGGAGATCTTGTTAAAGGAAGCAAAAGATAAAAAACCTTTAAAAGAGAAAAAAGAGCCAAAAGAAGCAACTGAAGTAAAGGAAGTTATTGAAGTAAAAGAGGTTAAACATATTGTTAAACCGAAAGAGACAAAAGTTGAAAAGGAAAAAACTGAAACAAAGTCTCCGAAAGCTACAAAAGAAAAAAAGGAAGTAAAAGAAGAGAAAAAGGAAGTAAAAGTAGAGAAAAAAGAAGTAAAAAAAGAGAAAACAGAGAAGGAACCAAAACCGAAAAAAGAGAAAAAGGCCTAAGTTATCTGATGGGATTATACCCCGGCCACAGGACTTATCTTCTTACAATAAGCCAGTTATAGTCCTCTGGGTCAATTACTGCATTTATTATTACCGGCTCATTTACCGAAAGCGCCTCTATAATCGCTGTTCTCATTCTTTCGAGAGAATCTGCTCTTAATACTTTAATACCCATAAAGATATCAGCGCCAAACAGGTCAGACTGATAGAGCAATGTCCCATAAGCCGGGAGTTCTTTCCATGATTGTTTTACTTTAATCAGGTTAAGTTCCCCGTCAGAAAATACAACGACAATAACAGGAAGATTATATCTCTTCATTGTTATCATTTCTCCGGCCATCATCAGGAAGCCACCATCACCCGAAATGCAAACAACAGTCGCTTCAGGGTTATTCAACTGGGCTGCCATGGCCGCTGGAATTCCAAAACCCATCGCTGACCAGCCGTTCGTCATGATAAGTTTCCCTTTATCATGAGTATTCCAGAATTGTCCAATAAGATGAAGGTGGGAACCCACATCAGAAGTAAGTATTGTATCCTCTGGTAATTCATCCTGGAGGACTCTTAGCGCAGCAGCCGGTCCGAAATGACTTGTAAATCCGTTATATACGGAAGCCATCTCATCATGTATCCCTTTGATCAGATTATCATCAAATATCATTGAGCCGGTATCCAGATTCTTCAGGATCCCAAACCACTCCTCAGCCGGACCAATAAATTGAGTAACATTGGCTTTGGAAGGAAAATCTGTTTCCCTTGTATCGAAATGGAGTAGAGGTACAGCTGGCATCCATGCTTCATAATTTAATTCAACAGGGTCGTAACCAATACCTATCACCATATCAGCCTTTTCATACAGGTCTTCAAGATAATCGCTTAACGAATGAAATAAAACCCCCGCATAACAGGGATGGTCCTCAGGGATCAATCCTTTTGCCATTGGGGTTATTACCACTGGCATTTTATACATTTCAAGAAATGACAGCAACTCAACCCTGAGATCAAGCCGTGCTGCAGTGAGTCCCACAGCCATCAGAGGCCGGCGTGATTTCTCAAGCAGCGAAATTATCTTTTGGATGTTATTATGGTAATAAATGTTCTCAGTCAGTGATCCGGTCGACGATGTCACATTTATCTCAATATCAGAGATATCTGCCGGAAGTCCGATGTGGACAGGGCCGGGGTAAGACTCCTTACAGAGCCTTATCGCTGATTCTATTACCGCTACAATGTTTTCAGGATTAAGCCTGTATGTTGCTTTTGTTAATGGCTCAAATAGTTTCTGATGATTGATATTCATCTGGGTTGTACGGTTGAGCATTGTATCACTCATTTCACTCGTAAACACAATAACAGGAGATCTGTCCAGTAAGGCTCCACCAATACCGGTAGAGATGTTAGTCGCTCCCGGACCGAAAGTGGCATGGCAAATACCAGGAATACCTGTTAATCTGCCTGTAACATCCGCCATGATACCAGCTGCTGCTTCATTTGAGGTAAGAATGAATTCGATGCCAGCACCTTTGAATGCTTCAAGATAAGGAATTGATGGTCCACCTGGAATACCGAATACGTAACGGACTCCCTGCCTAAATAACTGATTAGCAATATATTCTGCAATAGTCATTATTAACATGTTGAATAACAGACAAAACTATTAAATATTATGAAGTCTTCATATTATAATTGAATTCAAATTCAGTTACATTTACAATTAAGGAGTTCGGGTATGTTTTCCTTCCAGTGTTGAAAAATGATTTTTTTTCTGATATTTGATGCCAAATTATTTTTGATTGGACAGTAAAGGAAATACAATTTTTTGGGCAATTATAGCCTGTTTGCTTTGGTCTACTGCTTATGCAGGTATTAAGCTCGGTTTACAATTTGATACACCGTTTCATTTTGCAGGTATGCGGTTTATCATTTCCGGGCTTATGATTCTTCCTTTTACTGTCAAACCGGTAGTATATATTAAAATGATCAGGGACAACTGGAAGATAGTTGCATGGGTAACAATTCTGCAGATTGTGATTAATTATTCGCTGTTTTATCAGGGCCTGAACCTTGTACCAGGAGCTCTTGGTGCGGTGGTATATGGCGCTCAACCACTTATTATAGCTATTGTTGCCGCAATATTGCATAAAGATGATAAGCTGACCAGGAAAAAAATTATCACGATCATTTTTGGTATCTCAGGGGTTATCCTTATCAGTGCCGGAAGACAGGCTTTCAAGCTGGGAACGGGACTTGAACTTTTAGGCATAACCATGATTCTTATCGGGAATATCGCGACGGCAACTAGTAATGTAATTATATCACTCAGGAGCAGGAATATTAATCCATTTGTCCTCAGCTCGTCTTCTCTGTTTATTGGAGGATTAATACTTTACCTGATTTCAATTCCATTGGAAGAAGTACCAAAAGGGCCGTTGCCATTGAAATACTGGATGATTTTATTATGGTTAAGTTTCATGGCAGCATCATCGTTTTCAATATGGTTTAAACTACTTCAGCGACCTGGTGTTAAAGTATCAGAACTGAATCTTTGGAAGTTCATTACTCCGATTACCGGAGCAGTATTAAGCTGGCTTCTTATCCCTGATGAACATCCTGAATGGCTTACTATTTCAGGTATGATTATAATAACAGTCTCATTAATTATGTTTTACAGAAGTATCAGGGTGATTCCTGCAGAATTGAATAAATAAAGGAAGGTATGCAAAAAAGACTAATTGCTATTAGCTGTTATGCAGTTTTCTGGCTGGCATTTTTCTTCGCGGCCCGGCTTCTTTTCATTTTTATGCAATATCATTCCTCATTTCAATACAGTTTTGGCGATCTTCTTGGCACATTCTGGCATGGAGCAAAGCTTGATATTTCAACAACGGGTTATTTCCTGCTTATTCCGCTATTGGTGATAATCCCGGGAGTATATTTTAATGGAATTTGGTACAGAATATTTGTCAGGTGGTATTCATATATTCTTATTGTTTTCTCATCAATCATTATAGTTACTGATGCTAATCTTTATTCCTACTGGGGATTCCGGATGGATTACACTCCAATGTTTTATCTGAAAACGCCGGGAGAGGCAATGGCCTCTGTAACTACATTTAAGATTATATTGTTTCTAATTACCCTTTGTCTTTTGGTTTCATTTGTTATTTATTTTTATAACAAACTGATTGACAGAGTATTCAGCAATTTTATGAGAATCAGGTACTGGTTACCAGCAATTCTGTTCTTCACGATTTTATGGGGAGCTCTTATTATACCTATCAGAGGAGGGTTCGGTGTAGCTCCGATAAATGCAGGGAGTGTTTATTTCAGTAAAAAAATGTTTCTGAATCATGCAGCTATTAATGCAGTCTGGAATGTTGGTACTTCTGCTTTTACTCAAAAGCCTGTTAAAAATCCTTATGAATTCGGCGATCTGTCAGATGCTAAGAGTGTAGTTGATACCCTCACTGTTAAAAAGGGAATTCCGGATAAAGTTTTAAATACCACCCGTCCGGATATAATTATAATTGTGCTTGAAAGTTTCAGTGGTTATCTGATAGGACCACTTGGCGGTGACTCATTGGTTACTCCAAATATTAACAGATATGCCCGTGAGGGAATACTCTTTTCAAACTTCTATGCATCAGGAACGAGAACTGACAAAGCATTGCCGGCTATACTGAGTGGTTATCCTGCCCAACCAGCTCAATCAATAATTAAAGAACCCAAAAAAAGCCAGTCTCTACCAAGTCTTGTTAAAATACTTATTGAAAATGGTTATCACAGTTCATTCTGGTATGGTGGAGAGATTAATTTTGCAAATTTAAATTCATTTGTAATTGAATCAGGCTTCAATGATATAATTACTAAGAATAATTTTGATCCTGCAAATTATAATTCCAAATGGGGTGTTCATGATCATGTACTTTTTCAGACTCTGAAGGATTCAATGAAGAGGGTTAAGGAACCTTTTCTCAAAGTAATTCTTACTCTCTCAAGTCATGAACCTTTTGATGTTCCTATGGAACCTGTCTTCATCGGTTCAGATGATTTAGCCAAATACAAAAACTCAGTTTATTATACAGACAAAACACTTGGATCATTCCTCGATTGGGCGAAAGAGACTGACTGGTGGAAAAATACTCTGATAATTATGGTAGCTGATCATGCTGCCAGAATTTTCAGCGATATGCCAAATTATAAGCAGAATGTCTTCAAAATACCGATGTTATGGGTTGGAGGAGCTGTTTCAAAAAGAGATTTAAGAATTGAGAAACTTGGCAGTCAGGTTGATATCCCAACTACATTATTAGATCAACTTGGAATCATCGGAAGTTTCCCTTTTGGAAAAGATATATTATCGGATCAGTCAAAATCATTTGCATTTTATACTTATAATGAAGGATTCGGATTTATTACGGATAGCTCGGCAGTGGGCTTTGATCTGAAAAGTAAGATGAATGTGCTTAGTGAGGGTAAAGATCCTGAATCTGCTGAGAAAAAGGGGAAAGCCTATCTGCAGGTTTTATTTAATGATTATTTAAAAAGATAATTTTACCTGATGAATAATAATAAAAAGATCCCACAGGCAGTCATAATGCTTGGTTTGGTCAGTCTCTTTACAGATGCCGCATCTGAGATGATATACCCTCTGATACCGGTCTACATCGCCGCGCTTGGCTCCGGCGCTATCTTACTTGGAATAATTGAAGGAATTGCAGAAACAACTTCTTCAATGCTAAAATTGATTAGTGGAATTTTGTCAGATAAAACAGGAAAGAGGAAACTGTATGTTATTATTGGATATTCAATATCTACTCTTTTTCGACCATTGACCGGGATTGTGTCATCAGCCTGGCAGATTATAATAGTCAGAATGTTTGACCGTGTCGGCAAAGGAATCAGAACAGCTCCAAGAGATGCATTGATAGCATCTTCCGTTGATGAAAGCATAAGGGGAAAAGCTTATGGTTTTGAACGTGCTATGGATCATATCGGTGCGGTTGTAGGACCTATACTGGCTATAATTACACTTCTTGTATTGTTTATAGGTTTCGGATTAACAGATTCTCTATTGGCATTAAGATGGACATTCCTTCTCGCAATAATTCCGGGGATATTAGCTGTACTGACATTAGTGCTGTTCGTTAAAGAAACTGTTTCGGGTAACGGCAATGGAAATTCATTTACATTCTCTCTTAAGAAATTTGATAAAAACTTCAGAAATTACCTTTTGATAATGATACTTTTCACTCTCGGTAACTCTTCAGATGCTTTTCTCTTGTTTCGTGTTGAAGAAGCTATTCATAAAAGCGGTGCAGTTGTAAAACTCGTGAGTAGTATTCCTTCTCTTAACCAAATGGTATCAAATTTTGGAGATGAAGCAGCCCGCTCAAATATCATTAATATCCTGTTCCTGCCACTTGTATGGGCATTCTTTCATATAATTAAGGCAGTCTTTTCAACTCCTTTAGGGGCGCTGTCTGATAAGATCGGAAGGAAGATTGTAATAAACACCGGTTGGGGAATTTATACTTTTGTTTATATCGCTTTTGCACTACTTGTTTTCCTGCCTCCCAATTTACAGATTCTTGCAACCTTTATTCTCTTTGCTATTTATGCATTGTTCTATGCTTTTACCGAGGGTACGGAAAAGGCATTCGTTGCTGACCTTGTGAGCGATGAGAAGAGAGGAACCGCATTTGGATTGTTCAATTTTTCCGTTGGACTAGGGGCGCTTCCGGCAAGTATTATTTTCGGAATCCTTTATAGCTATTTTGATAAAGTAATTCCAGGATATGGCGGCACCGTCGCATTTGGATTTGGCGGCACTATAGCATTGATTTCAATGATTCTGCTTTCAGTAAAAATAAAAGAGCCTTCGAGAGGCTCTCACTAAATTTACAAATTTTTCTGTGTAACCAGGTGTTTAAAAAATGCTACTACCTGCTGTACTTCTTTTTATCCTTTTTCCCGAATTTACTATCTCTTTTATAATCTCTGCTTTTACTTTCTGATCTGCCCTGGCTTCTTTTTTCGGGTCTTCTGTCTGACCATTTGGCAGGTCTTTTTCCTGAAAAATCGCCTTGTCTTGGTTTATCAGTTTTTTCCTGGGCAATCTCTACAGCCACTCTTCTGTTGTCGAAAGTTGCATTATTCAAAGCTTTAATAAGTTCGTCAGCATAACTTGGTTCCACTTCAAAAAAGGAAAAGGTTTTTAACAGATCTATCTTACCGATAGGTACTTTTCTTCCCTTTGTGTTAGAGTTAACAAGTTCAATAAGTTGTTCCGGGAAAAAACCATCAGTTTTTCCAAGATTTATAAACAATCTTGTATAGTTACCCGGATATTCTTCGCGTGCATCTCTTTTCCCTGAACGTCCAAAGCTACCTTCTCTCTCAGGAACAGGGTCGATAATGTCCTCACCATTACGGTAATCACCGAGGAATCTGTCAAATTGGAGTGAAACAACTCTTTTAAGAAGTTCCTCCCTGTCAAGCCCTGCAAGTTTCTCCTTTATCTCGGGTAAAAATTTTTCAATCTCCTGATGATCTGTAACAACAGTCTCAAGTTTGTTAAGCCAGTGAAATAACTGTTTTCCGCAGATTTCAGTACCGGTGGGAATTGGAATAGCTTTGAAAGGTTTCTTAACCAATCTCTCTATCTGTTGAAGATTATGTCTTTCCCTGAGGTGAACAAGTGAAATAGATATACCTGTTTTACCTGCTCTTCCTGTACGTCCGCTTCTATGTGTATAAACCTCAGTGTCGTCTGGCAGGCTGTAATTAATAACATGAGTAAGATCGTCCACATCCAAACCACGTGCAGCAACATCTGTGGCTACGAGTAACTGAAGGTTCCTCATCCTGAATTTCTGCATAACAGCATCGCGCTGGACTTGCGAAAGGTCACCATGAAGGGCATCGGCATTATAGCCATCATTTATAAGTTTAGAGGCCACCTCCTGTGTTTCTTTACGGGTGCGGCAAAATACTATACCATATATATCAGGTTCAAAATCAGCTATACGTTTAAGCACTTTATATTTATCCTTCGCATGAACAAGGTAGTACGCATGACTCACATTATCAGCAGATGAATTTTTTGTTCCGATCGTTATTTCAACCGGATTATCCATATATTTCCTTGCAATTGATGAAATTTCTTTCGACATAGTTGCAGAAAACAACAGTGTTCTATGTCCGTCCGGAACTTCCTCAAGAATTTCATTGATGCTGTCAAGGAACCCCATGTTAAGCATCTCATCAGCTTCATCGAGTATAACTGTGGTCACGGCAGATAATCTGGCTGCCCCTCTGCCTATAAGGTCAATAAGCCTGCCAGGTGTTGCCACAATAATATGAACACCCTTTTTCAGTCCTCTTATCTGGTTGTCAATACTAGCGCCACCATAGACTGCAAGTATTTTCAGTTTGCCAGTATATTTCGCGTAATCCGTCAGATCACCGGTGATCTGCATGCACAGTTCACGGGTAGGACAGAGTATAAGCGCCTGCGTATTATTTATTTCTGTGTCAGTTGCCTGAACCAAAGGTAGCCCAAAGGCTGCTGTTTTGCCTGTCCCCGTTTGAGCAAGGGCAATAATATCAACCTCACCTCCCAGCATTAACGGAATAACTTTTTCCTGCACTGGCATTGGGTTCTCAAATCCAAGTTCCTGAATAGCCTTCAGTATACCGGGAGTGAATCCCATCTCTTCAAAATTTGTCATTATTATATTTTATGATGTGATTCCGGGAGCGATGGATTTGTTATCCCGGTCGAAATGAACTCATATACAGACTGGGCAAAATGCCTGACAACGCTTTGTAGAAATCACCTTGTTAATTTGGGCGCAAAGATAAGTAAATTATTCTAATTGCAACAGAATTAAAAGTTTGGAGTGCCTGGAGTGCCTAAAGTGCCTAAAGTGCCTAAAGTTCAAACATCTTCCTAACTCTAGTCACTCTAGTCACTCTAGTCACTTTAGTCACTTTAATACCTATACTTCAAAAAGAATCTTGGTGACTTATAAAAATCTAATATAATTTCGCAACTTTATACCTTTAGTTAACAAGTAATTACATAAATTTGTAATTATGGCTTCACTACCGCTAAAAATATATTCAAATGATGATTCTCCTCGTTTAAGGTATATAGCCGGGATTATCCTTGGAGATATTCTGGGATTATCGTGGGAGGTTATTACTGATAAACGTAAACTTGGGAAACATCCGGTTATTAATTATTCCAATGATAATATATCCGGTTCATTTAAAATAAATCCTGATTCAATTTTATTTGAAAAGGGAATTTGCTTAAAGCAGATTTTAATGAGTGATTGGAAGGGGTTGCCGGTATTTTTTCAGACCACTTCAGGATCCGATCTCCCTTTTGACATTTTTGCTGCATCGTTTTACCTGGTAACCAGGTATGAAGAGTATCTTGAATTTGAACAGGATGAATATGGAAGATTTTGCTCTTCTTCATCAATTGCTTTAAAATATGGTTTTCTGGATAAACCCATCATCGATCTTTGGGCCAGAGAACTTGCAAAAACTTTTCTGAAACGATTCCCTACTCTGGTTTTCAGACGAAATGAATATAAGGCTCTGTTAACCATTGATACTGATCAGCCGTTTGCATATCCTGGAAAGAACATCTTCAGAACTATAGGTGGTTTTTTTCGTGAAAATAAAAGAATTCCGGGGAGTGCTGCCAATCGCTACAGGATTAATACCAAAGAAGAAAAAGATCCTTTCGATGTCTTTGATTATATGATCGAAAACATTAAGAAAAACGATGTTGACACAAGGTTTTTCTTCCCGGTAGGCGACCATTCAAAATTTGATAGGAATCCTTCATGGAGAAATGAAGAATACCGGAACCTTATCCATAGAATTGCCAATACATACCAGATTGGCCTTCACCCATCATTTATTGCAGGCGGAGATGGTTCACTTATTAATACTGAAGCAGTCCGACTTAAATCAATTCTTGGGAAAGATGTCTGTATCAGTCGTTTTCATTATATCAGATTATTCATGCCCCGGTCTTATAATAATGTCCTCAAGGCAGGAATTTCAGAAGACTATTCCATGGGTTACCCTGATGAACCGGGTTTCAGGGCAGGTATAGCCCGTCCGTACTTTTTTTATAATGTTTCTGATGATGTACAGACAAACCTGAAAATCATTCCTTTCCAGATAATGGATGGAACGCTTTCTGATTATAAAAAACTTGACCCTGACACTTCAAAGGAGGTCATTTTAAACCTGATAAACGAAACCAGAAAAGTTGGAGGACTCTTTGTGAGTATCTGGCATAATACATCTTTACTTGATAATGAAGAATCGAAGGTGTGGAGAGAAGTTTTTGAGTTTATGATTAAAAACCAGAACCCGGGATAGTTTTCTATTAGGATAGTTGCTTCTTTCAGACCTTTCTTAAAGTAGTTCTATTTCTTCATCTTCATTAATTTCCTTAAGGATACCGCCATCACATTTAATTGTCCGTGCGGAGAATTTTTTCAGGAGTGTATAATTATGTGTAGCGACGATCACTGCCCTGCCTGTCTTACTAATATCTGTTAGTAATCTTAAAATACCTTCTGATGTTTCGGGATCAAGATTGCCGGTAGGCTCATCAGCCAGAATTATTTCAGGGTCGTTAAGCAGCGCTCTTCCTATAACAACTCGCTGTTGTTCACCTCCTGACAGCTGATGTGGCATCTTATAACCTTTCAGTCCAAGGCCAACTTTTTCCAGAACTTCCCCGATCCGGGTAGCTATCTCTAACTTATTTTTCCATCCTGTAGCTTTCAGAACAAATCCCAGATTCTCATTAACTGACCTGTCGGTAAGCAACTGGAAATCCTGGAAAACGATTCCGATTTTCCGTCGAAGAAATGGGACCTCCCTCTTCTTGATTTTTGAAAGGTCATACCCGGCAACAAGTCCAATACCCTCTTTCAGAGGTATCTGAGCGTTTAGAGTTTTGATAAGGCTCGATTTTCCACTGCCAACTCTGCCAACCAGGTAAAGAAACTCACCTTTCCCAACACTCAGGTTGACATTGGAAAGCACCAAATGGTTCTGCTGCCATATACTACAATTTGTTAACTCAATAATAACATCCAATGGAAGATTTTCCTGCATTTCCCGTCTATTTAATATGCAAAATAAAGAAAGAATTGATAATTAACATTTATATGTTGATAAAATCAGTAATAAAGGCCCGTGGACGGCGTTTAATAGTTGTAATTTTACGATTAATTAAAAAAACAGGAGTTAATGTTATATGTGGCTTACGATTAACATGTTATATGCCATCTATATACTCTCAAACAGAAACAGTGTTAATTTGTGAAGGGCCAAAAAAAATAAGTTATGAACAGAAACAAACTCATTTTATTATTCAGTTTTCTTTTAATATTCGTACTTCCTGTCACATCACAGGCTCCATTTACGGTTAATGAGATTGGGTCGGATTTTTACAGGGGTATGGAATTGTTTAATAAAGAGAAATACCCAGCTGCAATCAGACTTTTTGATTCCTTCATAAAAAATGGAGATAAATCCAACCTCATCATTGTTACGGACGCTGAATATTACAGATCAATTGCTGCTTTAAAACTTTTCAATTCTGATGCCGAATACAGGATGCTGATGTTTATATACACACATCCCGAAAGTCCACGACTCAATGATGCCAGACTGGAATTAGGCGACTATTTTTATCAGAACAAAAACTATAGGAAAGCAGTAATCTATTATGAGAGTGTGAACAGACAGGAATTGAAATCAGATAAGCTGGCAGAATATTTTTTCAGACTGGGATATTCATTATACATCAAAGGTGATCAAAGCAGAGCGCTACTGATGTTTTCTGAAATTAAAGATATCGATACAGAATATACCCCGCCGGCTGTCTATTATTTTTCTCAGATAGCTTACGAACAGAAAATGTATCAGACGGCTATGGAGGGATTCACGCGTCTGAAAGAGGATGAAACATTTGGAGGTGTGGTGCCATTTTATATAGTTCAGATTCTCTACCTCCAGAAAGACTATGATGGAATTCTGTCAATGGCTCCCGATCTTCTTAAGTCTGCCGGGAAAGCAAGGGCTATTGAACTTTACAGATTTATCGGAGATGCCTATTATAATAAGGAGAATTACAAAGAGGCATTGCCATATCTTGAGAAATACTCCACAGGAGCAAAGGCCAGCGACCGGGAGGACAAATACCAACTCGGTTACTGTTATTATAAAACCGGAGAGATTGATAAAACAATCAAACTCTTTTTGGAAATAGGCGCCAGGAGTGATCTCCTCAGCCAGAATATCTGGAATGTCCTTGGCGATTGCTATCTGCAGAAAGGCGATAAAATACGTGCCCGGTTAGCTTTTGGTGAGGCATCAAAACTAAATTTTGATAAGAAGATCAGGGAGGAATCTCTATATAATTTCGCAAAATTGACTTATGAAACTGCTTATGCTCCTTTTGGAGAAGCTATTGCAGCTTTTCAGGAATATGTCGACCTCTACCCCGGGTCGAAGAGGATTCAGGAAGTGTATGATTACCTGGTAGGTACATTAATGCAGATTAAAAACTACAAAGCTGCTCTGTCTGCTCTTGATAAAATTGGGAATAAAGATAGCAGACTGGAAGAGGCTTATCAGAAAGTCGCATTTTTCAGAGGATTGGAGTTATTTAAAAATCTCGAACTTGAAGCTTCAATCAGTATGTTTGATAAGTCACTCAAATATGAAAAATATAACAGGCAGATAAGGGCAAGAGCTATCTACTGGAGTGGTGAGGCAAATTACAGGCTTGGTCATTATGATATTGCAAAAGAAGATTATGAGTTGTTTATGGGATTGCCTGGTTCGAGCCTTTTGAGCGAATACAATCTTATACGATATAATCTTGGTTACACCTTCTTCAATCTGAAGGACTATAACAATGCTCTGAATAATTTTAAATCTTTTGAATCGGGAGTTACTAATGTCAGACCGGAAGTACTTGCCGATGCCAGGAACAGAATTGCCGATTGCTATTATGTTGCCACCAGCTATCCTTTAGCTATTAGTTATTATGACAAAGTTATCGAATTCGGAAACCTCGATGCCGATTATGCCATGTTCCAGAAGGGATTTTCCCTGGGACTTATTAATAACACTAAAGGCAAAATTGATGTGCTCACCGCTCTGATGCAGAAATTTCCTTCTTCAACATTTGTTCCTAACGCAATCTTTGAACGAGGCAGGGCTTATCTGGTACTTGAAGATTACAGAAAAGGAGAATCAGACTTCAATACAATTATCTCAAATTATGCCGGGAGTTCTTTTGTGCCTCGTTCTATAGTTCAGCTGGGTCTTCTTTATTATAACCTCGGGGAAAATGAAAAGGCTATTTCCCAGTACAAGAAAGTAATAGAGAACTACAAATCAAGCGCTGAAGCAAGGGATGCAATGACAGGACTAAGAAACACTTATGTCGATTTGAATGATGTTGATACTTATTTTGCTTATGTTAAGACACTCGATGGTTATGGCGATATAAACATGGCACAGAAAGATTCCCTTCTGTATATGTCGGGAGAGAATCTGTATATGACCGGCAAATATGAAAAAGCCACAGATGTTTTAAGAAAATACCTTAATGAATTTCAGGATGGTAGTTTCAGACAAAATGCCGAGTACTATCTTGCAGAATGTCTGAGATCAGCAGGAAATACTGACGAGGCTTTGAAATTGTTTAGAGAAGTGTCAGACAAACCGAATAATCAGTTTCTCGAACAATCGTTAATTGCAGCTTCATCAATTCTATATGACAAAGAAGATTATTCAACATCGCTTGATTATTATGAGAAACTTGAGAAAGCATCCTCGAATGATGCGAATACTCTGATAGCTCTTAAAGGCCAACTGAAATCAGCATATCAGGCTGGCGATGCTCAGAAGACTATTATTGCTGCCGGGAAAATAAACGCCTCGGCAAATATACCGGAAGAGCTGGCCAGAGAGGCTATATTTATGAGTGCAAAAGCAAATTATAGTCTGAATAATTATGATGAAGCTCTAAGAGATTTCAGAAAAGCAGGAACAGAAGTTACAAGCGTGGAAGGAGCTGAGTCGAAATACAGGGTAGCTGAGCTTCTGTATAAGAAGGATAAACCGGCAGAAGCAGAAAAAGTAATTTCAGAGTTCATTGATCAGAAATCTCCTCATCAGTACTGGATGGCAAGAGTATTCCTGCTTCTCGCGGATATAAGCATTAAAAAAGGTGATTCCCTGCAGGCCCGGGCAACTCTTCAAAGCCTTAAAGATTATTACACGGTTGATAACGATGGAATACTTGATGAGGTAAAAGCTAAAATAAGCTCCCTTGATGAAACCAAACCGAATACGGATAAAAATGACAATCAGCAAAATAGCGTCCAACAATAGTAAAAAAACTGATAAAGAAATTGATTTGACATGATAAAAAGAAACCTTATTATAGCAGTCCTCTTAATGATCTCTCTATTGCCGCTCGATGCCCAGGTAAAAAAACAGGAAACAGGGCTAAAGAGAGAGGTTACTTTGTATAATCCATACAAGCCATCTCTCCCTGATTCTAAAAAGAGGAGCTTTTTGCCTGATATGAATGATACATCGAAAATAAGACCTTCCTTCCGTTATGATGTAAATAGCGCTCCTTTTCTTCCTGAATATAATATTAGTCCGATTAAGGCTGCTGCCTTACTTCCTGATCCTTTGAATAAACTTTACAAAAGTTATGTAAATATTGGCATTGGAAATTATTTTTCTCCTCTTGCTGAAATAAGTATTACAAACGAGCGATCGAAAAAAGGCTCAATTGGATTTTATGGCCGTCATTTCTCAACCAATGGAAAGATTGAACTCGATAATGGGAAGAAAGTATTTGCTGGTTATATGGATAATGATGTCTCACTTTTTGGACGGAGATTCTTCAAAAAAAATATTCTTGAAGGTTCTTTGGACTATGCAGAAAAATCAAGATATGCTTATGGCTATAATCCTGCTGTATCAGACTATTCTCCTTCAAAAAAAGAGATCAGAATACCATATAATAATATAGGAGCAAAAACATCATTTTCTTCCTTAAATCTGGATTCTACAGAGTTTTCTTATGATTTTAATTTATCCTTTAATTATTTTACCAGCGCAAAAAATATGTATCAGCGTAAGGTTGGTTTCACCGGGATAATGGCTAAATCATATAATGGATTTTATGTTGGCTCCGGCTTAAGCTATGACCATTACAGGTTTTCAGACTTTCTGCAGACCACACCGAGGTACATTGCATCAATCAGTCCATTCCTGAAAAAGAGCTCAGAACAGTGGAGTTTTAAACTCGGACTTCAATTATTGCTAAATAAGGATATGAATGCAGTTACGAAATTACATATATATCCTGATGTTAATTTCAGCTTCAATGTAGTTCCTTCCTATGTCAGCTTTTTTGCCGGGTTATCAGGAAAACTTGAAAAAAATGAGCCCTTGAAAATCGTTTCTGAAAATCCATTCCTTTTCCGGGATGGCAGTCTTTATAAGGTGCCAAATACAAGCCATGACCTGATTCTTTCCATTGGTTTAAAAGGAAACACCGGATTAAGAGGAAATTACCTGGTGTCAGCATCATATTCTCTGATAAGTGATATGCTCTTCTATTCCAATATTTTCATACCTGAAACTATTTCTACTCTTAATAGGGGAAACTATTTTTCAGCTCTTCCCGACGATGTGGAACTACTTAATATTCATGCAGAAATGGGTGGCTCGATCAATGATAAATTCTCTTTTAATGGTGCAGCAAATCTGTATAATTATACTATGTCGAAATTTCAGTATGCATGGAACAAACCAGGGTGGGATGGTAAGTTAGGATTAAAGTATAACCTACGTGACAAGATTATTGCCGGACTTGAAATTTCGATTTTGGGTAAGCGGCATCAAATAGTCAATGGTGACTTTGTGATTCCTTCTCCGGGTCCAAACGCCGCTGCTTATATTGATCCAAGGATAATAATGGTGATGCCAGCGCATTTCAATCTGAATCTGAGCGCTGAATATCGTTACTCCAAAATCCTTTCATTCTGGACGAAACTTAATAATATATCAAATAACCACTTTTACGAATGGGCATATTATCCTTCGCAGAGATTCTTGTTCATGCTTGGTTTTACCTATAGTCTTTAGGAACGGTGCGGTACGTTGTTTTCGATAAAAAATGAACTTTATTTTTAACATTTTATTAAGGAAAAACAATTTTAAATCGGTATCTTTGTATCGATAATTAATAATCATAATATCAATAATTTATAATAGGAAAAGTGGGGTTGATTCTGATGACTGGAAACAGTGAAAAAGGAAGCCTGATTTCATTACAAATAAAACAAGCTTGATGTTATTAAAAAGGAGTCAGTACAGAAATGTCTCCTCTGGTTTTTTTGGTCCGGTTATTCATTGTTGATATTAAACAGGTTGACTTAATAATACAGAAATAATGAGCGATAAAGAAAAAAAATTGCAGGACAGTATTGATTACTCAGCCGATAATATTCAGGTGCTTGAGGGTCTTGAGGCTGTAAGAAAAAGACCTGCGATGTACATTGGGGATATTGGCATAAAAGGGTTACATCATCTTGTATATGAGGTTATTGACAACTCTATAGATGAGGCGATTACGGGTTATTGTACGAAAATAGAAGTTGTGATTCTTGAAGATGGCTCCGTAACTGTGATAGATGACGGAAGAGGTATTCCCACAGGAATAATGGAAAAAGAAAAGAAATCTGCCCTTGAAGTCGTTATGACAGTCTTGCATGCGGGAGGAAAGTTTGATAAAGATTCTTACAAAGTATCGGGTGGTCTTCATGGTGTAGGGGTATCTTGTGTAAATGCACTTTCAGCACACCTTTCAGCAGTAATAATGCGTGAAGGAAAGATATTCAAACAGGAATATGAAAAGGGAAAACCGGTTACGGCAGTGGAGGTTATAGGTAAGTCAGATAAATCCGGAACTACTATCACCTTTAAACCTGATGGCACTATATTCCAAACAACCGAATTCAACTTTGAGATTCTTTCGGCACGTCTGCGCGAATTGGCTTTCCTTAATAAGGGTATCCTTCTTACAATTAAAGATATGAGGGAGCTGATTGACGATGGCAATGGCGGAATCCCTCGCTTTGAAGAGTTTCATTCTGAGCTTGGCCTTAAGGAGTTTGTTGAATATCTTGATGCCAACAGGGAACGGCTTATTGAAAAAATTATTCATATAACTTTTGATAAAACTGAGATTCCTGTTGAGATTGCTCTACAGTACAATAATTCATTTTCCGAGAATGTTCATTCCTATGTTAATAATATTAATACTATTGAAGGAGGTACACATCTTGCAGGATTCAGAAGAGGATTAACCCGTACACTGAAAAAATATGCCGAAGATTCCGGAGCTACCTCAAAATTGAAATTCGATATAAACGGTGATGATTTTCGTGAAGGACTCACAGCTATCATCTCTGTTAAAGTAGCTGAGCCGCAGTTCGAAGGCCAGACAAAAACAAAACTGGGAAACTCTGAGGTAATGGGTGCAGTCGATCAGGCTGTAAGCACTATGCTAACAAACTACCTTGAAGAGAATCCAAAAGATGCAAGAATCATAGTTCAAAAGGTTATCCTGGCTGCAACGGCTCGTCATGCTGCACGTAAAGCAAGAGAACTTGTCCAGCGTAAGAACGTACTCTCAGGGTCGGGACTGCCCGGCAAACTTGCTGATTGTGCCGACAGGGATCCCGCTAATTGCGAGATATACCTCGTGGAAGGTGATTCTGCCGGTGGTACCGCAAAACAGGGACGTGACCGCCGCTTTCAGGCAATTCTGCCATTGAGAGGAAAGATATTGAATGTTGAAAAAGCAATGCAGCACAGAATCTATGAAAGTGAAGAGATAAAAAATATCTTTACAGCCCTTGGTGTCAATATCGGAACTGAGGATGACAGTAAAGCTCTTAATATATCTGGTCTGCGCTATCATAAGATCATTATCATGACTGATGCTGATGTGGATGGTTCTCATATTACAACACTCATCATGACCTTCTTCTTCAGATATATGCAGGATCTTATTAAAGGGGGTAATATCTATATTGCCACTCCTCCGCTCTACCTGATCAAAAAGGGTAAATCGGAACGATACTGCTGGACTGAAGACGAGCGTGCATTGGCAGTTCAGGAGATGGGACAGGGAAAAGATACTTCTGTTGGTATACAGAGATACAAAGGTCTTGGTGAAATGAATGCCGAGCAACTGTGGTCAACAACCATGAATCCTGAAACAAGAACTCTTCGACAGGTTACCATTGATAGCGCTGCTGAGGCAGATCATATATTTTCAATGCTTATGGGTGATGAGGTACCACCGCGCAGGGAGTTTATAGAAACTCATGCTAAGTATGCTAAGATTGATGTTTAGACACCAATAATTTTTCTTCTGATCACTACGGCATTATCTGTACAGACTTCACTGCAGCAGAAACATCTTATGCATTTATTATCGGTAAGTAGTATATGTGTCTTTTTCGTGGGCAGTGGCAAAATAGCCTGAACAGGACAAATATTTACACATTTCTGACAACCAGTGCAATTTTCATGAATAAAAACGGGTCTTCTTTCGAGTTTTTTCAGGAATTTAATCCTTCTCATAATAAACTTCAAAGCAATATTATTGGTTGTTGAAATCGGAATTTTCTTAAACCCATTCTTTATAATACTGCTTAGTTCCGGACCATCATAAATTATATCTTCTTCTGACTGAAGCCAGATTTTCCGGAAAAAAGCTGCCCGTGAAGTCGGTATGAGCAACGGTTCGTAACCAGCTATCCGACTGGCTGTCATATCAAGAGCAAGCGGATTTGTAGACCCTAATAATAATCCTATTTCAACCGGTAATCCCCGACCGGGGCCCGGTCCTTCCATACCCATTATGCCATCCATAAGAAAATAATCTGGAGTAACAGCTTCATTCAGATCAACAAGAAATTCGCCAAATTTGTTTCTGTCCTGGTGCAGGGCGTGTTGTTTTCCTTTACTGAAACCCGGTACGAGACCGAGAGTGTTCTTTATTGCGCCGGTAAAATATACCAGTTCGTGGTTCTTGAATTTAGGCAGAGAAATAATAAGATCAACCTGGTTCACTATAGCTGCAATACGAATTCTCCCTTTTCTTAAAGTTTTCTCATCAGGGTTTGTCATGAAATTAACCCATTTGGCTCCTGTTATTTCGCATACCTTGAAAATCCCTGATTTCTCGCCCTTGAATTTCTGTGTATGAACTGCAGGAGAATCTCCAACCATCACGGTAGCGCCTTTGGATTGCAAAAATCTGATCATAGCCTCAACAACAACCGGATGAGTGCTTATACACTTTGAGGGGTCATCATCTGTAAGAATATTTGGTTTTACAAGTACTCTTTTCCCCTTAACATCAGGGCCGTCAGTCTTCTTGTATATTTCGGAGATAAGATCATAGACCTCATGCAGATCATATTCATTGCATTTTCTGACAGCAATTTTATTGTTCATCATTTATTAGAATATAGGTTGCAAATATAACCGAGCACGAATGTATGCTCTCCCACTCAGTTATTCAATATTAATTCTCTGATATTCTCTTCTATTTCCGAAACTATTTTTTTTGAAGAGCCCGAATAATTATTAATTATTATGCTGAAGACCATTTTTTTACCTGACATTGTAGTAAAATATCCTGCGAAGCTTCTCACCCTTGTCATTGAACCGCTTTTTGCTTTAAGCCGTGAAGTGAATAGAGAATTTGTAAAATAGCTTTTGAGTGTTCCATTTTTCCCGGCATCTGGAAAGGATGAAAAATACTCAGTGAAATATTTCCCCTTGTGCTTCATATAGACAAGGAGACGGACCAATTCTCTGGTATTGATGGCATTAAGTGGTGACAGTCCACTTCCATCTTCGATAAACATTCCATTTGTATCTATACCGGAATTTTTAAGAAATTCAATAATTACCTCTGCCCCTGAGGCAGTTGATCCGTTATTCTTAAATTTTTTTCCCAATTCTTTAATCAGATGTTCTGCAAAAAGATTAACACTTTCGTGGTTAAGTACCTCAATTATATCAGAAAGTGGGGGTGAACTGATATCCGTAATAGGTACAATCTTCTCAGGTTTGTAGTTTTTTTCGGATCTTATGGTAGTGGGATTTCCTGAAATCTTGATGCCACTTAACTTAAGTTTATTGTTTATCATTTTGGCAAGAAGAAGCGGAGGATCTGTAATTGAGGCTTTCAAGACAAAATCGTCCTGATTGACAGGAATGCGTCCTGCAATCCATCCGCTGGTACTGTAAGGTGCGGCAAAAACATAACCTTCATCTGTGGCCCCTGAAGCAATGAGAAAGTTAGATAATTCAGATCTGTATTCATACGGGATAATATTTTTAAGCGCTGGCACAGAGCTGTCTGATAATGTTTTAAAGTGAATTTCGTAAGTGTTGTCAAATACAGATAATCCATAGGTACCTGCACCATAATAATTACCTGTGTCTTCCCAGAGCCATTTAGCCGGCACAGGTAAATAATCGTAGTAAGAGTCGTCAGTTATAACCCTGCCTTTTATTCTTTTAATTCCAAGTTTCTTAATTTGTGAAACCCAGTTGATCATGAAATCCTTATAGTGATCTGTAAAATACTTTGATCCCAAAGCAGGATCACCTCCCCCCACAATGATTATATTGCCTTTCAGTCTTCCTGATCGTTTATTGAGCGTTCCGGTATAACCTACTCTGGTTTTGAAAGTATATTCTGGACCAAGTAATTCCAGAGCAGCAGCGGATGTAATAAGCTTCAATATAGAAGCAGGGGTAAGGCTTATTCCGGAATTATAATCAATTATCAGATTTCCTGTTTCTGCATCTGCAACACACAATGAAACAGATGCATGTGCTAAAGTTGAATCACCAGGAAATGTTTCAGATGATTTCTCCTGTGAAAAGGCACAAAAAGTTAAACTGACAAACGCAATTATAAAGAATGAACTCCTCATTTCTGAACTGTTTTGTTTTGTTGGAGAGTTGATAATAACCCACAAGCAGCCTGTATGTCGACACCACGACTTGCCCTGAGGGTTGTCAGAATTCCCTTGGCATTCAGCGCCTCTTTGAAATTGATTGTAGTTCCAAGGTTGGGACTCTGGAAATCTGATCCGGGAATTGGGTGAAAACGTATTATATTGATACGGCATTTTATTCCGTTAAGAATTCTTGCAAGTTCTTTGACATGCTCTGGTGTATCATTAACGCCTTTAAAAAGAATATATTCAAAAGAGACTCTTCTCTGGCTGTTAAAATCAAAATTACGGATTATATCCAACACCTCTTTGACCGTGTTAGTTCGCTGGACAGGCATAAGTTTTCGTCTCTCTTCGTCGAAGGGAGAGTGCAGGCTTACAGCAAGATGACAGCGGCTTTTTTCCAGAAATTCCTTCAAACCGGCGATTAGACCGATTGTGCTTACAGTAATCCGGGTAGGGCTCCATGCATAACCCCAATCATTTGTTAGAATATCTAGACTCTTAAGAACCTCAGTAATATTGTCTAATGGTTCACCCATCCCCATATAGACAATGTTTGTTAAACTCCCGAACTCTGGCAAACTTCTGAACTGGTTAATAATCTCATTCGAAGACAGATTTCCCTGAAAACCCTGTTTCCCGGTCATGCAGAAGATACATCCCATTTTACAACCGACCTGTGATGAAACACAAATTGTGGCGCGATCATCATCCGGAATATATGCTGTTTCAATAAATTTGTCATTAAGTACTTTAAAAAGGTACTTTTTTGTTCCATCAGTACTTTTGGATTCATTGACGGGCGCAGAAAGGCCTATTTCATAATCAACCATAAGAAGTTCTCTGGTTTTTTTTGATAGGTTTGTCATTTCATCAATCGACTGTATCTCTTTCTTATAAAGCCAGTCAGCAATTTGTTTTGCTGCAAACCCGGGCAATCCGATCCGTTTGGTTACAGCAATCAATTCATTTAAGGTCTTTCCGTATAATTTTTCTTTCAGCATAATTTTAAGGCACAGGGCATTTATAATGTATAATTTTATTCTCTTCCTTTTGTCTTTTTACTTTTATCTTTTGTCTTTTCTTCCTCACGCCTCACACCTCACTCCTCATAACCACACTCCTCATACCTCACGCCTCATACCTCACCCCTCATACCTCCCTCCTCACTCCTCACACCTCCTACCTCACTCCTCACTCCTCACTCCTCATGCCTCACGCCTCACCCCTCATACCTCAATTTCCCCTTTATACACAAAAGTTGCAGGACCGGAAAGCCAGATATCGCTGATGATTTTTCCAACAATTTTAAATGAAACTGACAAATTTCCACCTTTAGTCTTTACATTTACGGGGCTACTGTCAAATTGTCCTGCAAGAACTGAAGCAATGGCAGAAGCTGTCACTCCGGTACCACAGGATAGGGTTTCCTCTTCCACACCCCTTTCAAAAGTTCTTACATAAATTCCTTTATCAATAATTTCCACAAAATTGACATTAGTTCCTCCGGGAGCATAATCTTCAGACTGTCTGATTATTTTACCTTCTGCATTTACATCAATTTTGTTTATATCGTTCCGGAAGATAACGCAATGCGGAGACCCGGTATTGATAAAGTAGTTCCCCTTTATTAGTTGCGGTTCTCTCACATCATTCATCTGCAGCCGGATAAAACCTTCTTCCGCGATTGCTTTATGGACACCATCAATAGTCCTGAACGTGAGTTTCTTACCGGCTATTCCTTCCCTCATTGCAAAGTCTGATGAACATCTGCCACCATTCCCGCACATTGTGCTCTCAAATCCATCGGAGTTAAAATACTTCATTTCAAAATCATATTGGGGGCTTCCGGATATAAGAATCAATCCATCAGCGCCAATGCCGAATCTGCGGTCACATAACTTATTTATAAGAGTGGAATCTTCGGGATTAATAACTCTCTTCCGATTGTCTATTATGATAAAGTCGTTTCCGGTTCCCTGGTATTTGTTAAATACTATTGTCATCAATGTTAAAGTGAAGTTAATTCTATGTAAATTATTGAAGATCATTCAAAAAATGCATGATCTTTGTAAAACAATTTTGTTTGAATTTGGTTATAAAGATATTAAACTTTTGTGAAGGATGAATAAATGAAGTTCAATCTGACCCGAGAGAAAATTTTAATTAAAAAACAAAAGTCATGAAAGGAAAGTATTTATTAGGTGGGCTGTTTATGGCTCTTTTAGGGGCATCTATTGCTTTATTTGCATATACCAAAATCATGGTAAGGCCCACGATGGCAATTTCAAAAGATAGTTCCCAGGTCGATGCACAAAGTTCCAGAGCTTATCTAACTTCGCTTCAGACACAGGAGGGACAGATTGATTTCACTTATGCTGCGGAACAGACAGTTCATGCAGTAGTTCATGTTCATACAAAAACAATGATGTCATCCTCCACTGATAATCCTATTATGGAATGGTTTTATGGCGACAGGAATTCTTCTAAACCACAGATAGCAAATGGTTACGGATCAGGGGTCATTATTACAGCTGATGGTTATATTATTACAAATAACCATGTGGTAGAAAATGCCGAATCTGTGGATGTTACTCTGAATGATAAAAGAGTCTTCACTGCAAAGGTCGTTGGACGCGACCCTGGAAGTGATATAGCGCTGCTTAAAATACAGGCAGATAACTTACCATTTATTAAATATGGCGATTCGGAACAGCTAAGACTGGGAGAATGGGTACTTGCTGTTGGAAATCCTTTCAATCTTACTTCAACTGTAACTGCTGGTATTGTAAGCGCAAAGGGAAGAAGTCTTAATTTGAATGAGGGTAATTATAAAATAGAATCGTTCATACAAACCGATGCAGCTCTTAATATGGGTAACAGCGGCGGGGCCCTTGTCAATACCAAAGGGCTACTTGTAGGAATAACATCAGCAATTTACTCTCCGAACGGTGCTTATTCAGGTAACTCTTTTGCAATACCGGTTACAATAGTTAAAAAAGTTGTTAACGATCTTAAAGAGTTTGGTGAAGTTCAGAGAGCTATTATCGGAGTGAATATTAAAGATGTTGATGCGGAAGATGCCACTAAACAAAATCTTCATGAGATAAAAGGGGCTTTGGTAACCAGAATAATTCCTGACGGATCGGCCAATGAAGCAGGGATGAAGGAAAATGATGTAATAGTTAAATTCGACGGTCAATCTGTAAATACAGTTGCTGAGTTACAGGAACAGGTTGGGAAACATCGTCCCGGCGACAAGGCGTCTGTAACATATATCAGAAATAGTAAAGAGACTACAATACCAATTACATTAAAGAATGTAGCAGGAAATACCAAAGTTGTTACCTCACAAATGGAAAATCCGAATGAAGTTGTATTTGGTTCAAAACTTGAAACGCTTGGTTCCTCGGAAATGAATTCACTGAATATTGATTATGGTGTTAAAGTTCTTGAGGTAAATAAGGGAAAATTTAAAGATATAGGTATGGCACAAGGCTATATTATCCTGAGTGTTAATGGTAAAAAGGTAAAAAATCCTGATGACATACGGCAATTCACAGCTAATGGAACCAGACTGAAATCCATGGAAGGAATCCTTCCGGATGGTACAATATTGAATTATCAATTTGGCAATTAATATCATAAATTACATAATTCACTATTAATCAGGGGATTTATAAAAATAAATGCCCTTTGAACAACAATAGCAAATTATTTTTGTTATTACATAATAAAGCAATATCTTTGCGGAAATTTTTCGGGAGGCATAATGAGACAACTAAAGATTACCAAATCCATAACAAACAGAGAGAGTGCATCACTCGACAAATATTTGCAGGAAATTGGTAAGGAGGAGTTGATATCGGTAGAAGAAGAAGTTGAGTTGGCTCAACGGATAAAGAAAGGCGACAGAGCTGCTCTTGAGAAACTCACAAAAGCAAATCTGCGTTTTGTTGTATCCGTTGCAAAACAATATCAAAACCAGGGACTTAGTCTTCCAGATCTTATCAACGAAGGAAATTTGGGCCTTATCAAGGCTGCAGAAAAGTTTGATGAAACGCGTGGTTTCAAGTTTATTTCTTATGCCGTATGGTGGATAAGACAGTCAATCCTTCAGGCTCTGGCTGAACAATCGCGAATTGTAAGATTACCATTAAACCAGGTTGGTTCACTCAATAAGATCAATAAGGCATTCTCGAAATTTGAACAGGAGAACGAACGTACTCCGTCACCTGAAGAGCTTGCTGATGTGCTTGAATTACCAAAGGAAAAGGTAACTGATACACTGAAAGTATCAGGACGCCATGTATCTGTTGATGCTCCTTTTATAGAGGGCGAGGATAATAGTTTACTTGATGTTCTGACTAACTCTGATTCTCCCGTTGCTGATAAGCTATTGATGGACGAATCACTTTCAAGAGAGATTTACCGGGCGCTTGCAACTCTTACTGAGAGAGAGAGAGACATTATCAGATTCTTTTTTGGAATAGGTTGCCAGGAGATGACCCTTGAGGAGATTGGTGAAAAATTTGGTCTTACCCGTGAGAGGGTTCGTCAGATTAAGGAGAAAGCTATCAGAAGGTTAAGACATACTTCCCGTAGCAGGTTATTAAAGGGCTATTTAGGTTAGATATACCGGAAATCCGGAATGACAAGGCGCCTTATTTGGCGCCTTTTCTTATGTGCGCCCGGCATGGGCGATGACTATAGGGTGAGAGTCCCGAACGCGCCTTGACAGTAGGAAGCGTTAGCCAAAGGCAAGGGTGTCCATCGTGAGGTGGAATCTGAAGGAAGCGTTCG
>JANYIW010000039.1 GCA_025358645.1 Bacteroidales bacterium | reverse complement strand
AAAAGCGATGGAGCGAGATTCATTTTTAAATAATATTTCAATGGTTATCCATGGTAAGGACCCCTTTGCAGAAGCTTTTTTTTGTTTGGATCAAGAGCCAGAGGAGATTACAGGCCTGATTCAGATTGGGATATACTAATTCTCATTGATAATCTGAAGGTTACTAACGAAATTGATGATAAATTCAGAGACGATCTTTATAAACTGGAAATTGAATCAGGACAAATTATCTCAACCTTTATTTACTCTAAAGACTATTGGCAAAAAGAATTGATATTTTCCCCGCTTTATAATATTATTAAAAAAGAAGGTATTAGGCTATGAAACTTGAGAATCAGAATGACTACAAGGGAAGACTGCGGAGATACCTGCATGAATTTATTTAAAGCTTCTCGAATAATCGCCAATTGTCATTCTACTGCGCTTTGAGTTTTTAGATTAGTGAGGTATTCATTGTAATCTGAGATGTCCCCGGTTTCATCACCCGCATTAATATCTGGGAGAGGAAAATCCGGGACTCTGAGTACAAAGGTAAATAATAATCTCAAATACCGGTAACCGGGTAACCGGCATAAAGCTTGAACAGGTAGTCGGGATCTTTTAGTGATGACCGTGGCCGGAAGCTGGAAAATCAACCAGATAGGTCAGGAACTTTCCGAGATAAATGTCATATATGAGCTCTGCCTTCGCTACCACCTTCGCTAGAGCTTCGGTGGTCAAAGAAAATTACGGCAGGCAAAGCTTGAACACTCAAAGTTGAATCTATTTTAATAATTATTGAAATTATACTTTCAATAATATATATATTTACACATTATTGTAAATATACTTACAAATGAACGAATTTTCTCTTCCTGCGAATATTATTGAACGTAAAGCGTATACTTCACGCGTTGAACCATTTATACGCAAACCTGTAATAAAAGTTTTCACTGGTCAGCGCAGGGTAGGAAAGAGCTATATGCTGTTCCAGCTTATTAAAAGAATTCTGGAAGAAGATTCTAATGCAAACATTATCTATATTAACCATGAGGATATCAGCTTCGATTTTATTACAACATCAGCGGATTTAGTCAGGTATATAAAAAGCAAATCGGCTAAAGGAAAAATCAACTATATCTTTATTGATGAGATTCAGGAAATTCCGGGATTTGAGAAAGCCGTCAGGTCATTGTTACTTGATAATAAGAATGACATTTACATTACCGGCAGTAATGCGAAATTATTGTCGGGAGAGTTTGCAACATTTCTTGGAGGCAGGACTATTGAAATAAGGGTTTACAGTCTCTCTTATTCTGAGTTTCTGCAGTTCCATAAACATAAAGATACGGAAGAGAATCTTGAGCGTTTTTTCCTTTATGGTGGCCTTCCTTTCCTGGTTAATCTCAGACTTACCGATGAGATTGTATTTGAATATCTTAAAAACATCTACAATACCATAATATATCGTGATGTTGTAACGCGTCATAATCTGCGCAATACACATTTTCTTGAGCAGCTCGTCCGTTTTTTGGCCGATAATACAGGATCTCTCTTCTCTTCAAAAAGCATAAGCGATTTTCTTAAGTCCCAGAAGGTGATGATTCCGCATAATCAGGTACAGGCTTACACTGGTTATTTGAATGATGCATTTCTTGTCAGCAGAGTGTTGCGGTATGATATTCAGGGAAAACGGATTTTTGAAACAGGTGAAAAGTTTTATTTTGAAGACATAGGTATTCGAAATGCCATTATTGGTTACAAACCTGATGACAAAGCAAAAATCATTGAGAATGTTGTTTATAATGAACTGCTTTTCAGGGGTTTTGAAGTAAAGACGGGATGGAAGAAGGATCATGAAACAGATTTTATAGCAATTAAGAATAATGAGAAAATATATGTTCAGGTTGCACTGATCCTTGATAGTGATGAGACAGTAAGGCGTGAATTCGGTAATCTCCTGGAGATTGAAGATAACTATCCCAAAATGGTTATTACAGCAGATAAAAAATATAGAAATACCATTAAGGGGGTTGAACACAGAAATATCAGAAGTTTCCTTATGGAAGAGAAACAGAGGGGAGATGTGAGACATGAGACATGAGATGTGATATGTGAGATGTGAAGGGGAAAGGGGCAAAGTATTAGATTTTACTTAATTGATAATAATTATGGAGAGTTTTAGATTTGAGAATATGGATATCTGGAAAGAAACCATTTCAATTTCGGATATGCTATTCGACTATGCAGATAAAGCTGAGGAGAAAAGATCTTACAAATTTGCTGAACAACTCCGATCTGCTGCCATGAGCATTTCAAATAACATTGCTGAAGGTTCGGGATCATTCTCTGATAAAGAATTTGCCAGCTTTCTGAACATTGCGAGAAGGTCAGTATTTGAATGTGCAAATATCCTGCAGATCTTTTTGCGAAGAAAGATTATCAACAATGAAGAAAAGAATTCAATCTATCTTCAACTTATTGATTATTGATCAAATGTTTTACGCATTATAGATAATATAAATAATTATTTATACTTTTGTGTACCATATTGGTACGCAAAATATAAATATAAGTAGCCATGTTGATAATAAATACAAGAGAATTCAGACAAAAACAAAAAATGTACCTTGATCTTGTTGATAAGAATGTGCAAGTAATTGTGCAGAGGGGCAAAAATAAGGCCTATGTATTAACGCCAATAACTGAAACAGACCGTTATTTTTCTGATCCTGAGATAAAAATGCGTATTGCCCATTCTATTGAACAGGCAAAACGTGGCGAACTTACAACATTACCCAAAGAAGATATTAATAAAATTCTTGGGTTATGAGTTATACGCTAAAATTGACTCCTGATGCTATTGAGGATATAGAGTTTCATAAGAAATCGGGAGACAAAGCCACGTTAAAGAAGCTTTCTGTTTTATTTGATGAATTAACGGAA
>JANYIW010000017.1 GCA_025358645.1 Bacteroidales bacterium | reverse complement strand
AAAATTTATTTCTTAAGGTGGACTGTTCAACGGATTTACAATTTGACACCGATGCCAATTTTCTGAAAATTATTATCCGCAATTTAGTAAGCAATGCCATCAAATTCAGTCCCGAAAAAGGAGTAGTGTACGTGTCTGTTTTTATAACTATTGATGGATTGATGCTTTCGTTAAAAAACAATGGGAAAGGCATGACCAAAGAGCAAATTGCCGAACTCAACAATTGGCAAAGTATCAGTAGCAGTTCCTCAGGATTAGGTTTGAAACTAACCAGGGAATTTATTGAAAAGCTACACGGTACCCTGGAAATTTTGTCTGAATCAGAAAACACTACGGAGTTTTTAGTGAATATCAGATAATCATAAGCAATGCACCTTAATGGCGCATCCCGCATGAAAACATAAAAATTTCCGTTCATCGATTTTTTTGTATCATTCATCGATTAATGATCCCATTTTGTATTTATGCTATTTAAATTTGGTCTAAATAAAAATTAGACTTATGGAAACAGATGATAACCTAACTTACAATGACAGGCGCATAAATAATCTATTTGGAGAGTCCTACTCGATTTTCCGGTTATCAGAAACATTCTACACTCACAATTGTTTGTTTTATGACTAAGTAACAAAACAGATTAAACATGCCAGTTTTTACTACCATTTCATGTACAAGATATTCACAGATAATTCTTTATTAAAAGACTAATAATAAATAAAATAAGCTTATGAAAACATTAATCAGACGTTATCCACATTTCTCAAAGAGAATGGTAATAGCAGGTTTTTTTGTTTTTTTAGTTCTATCATGTTCCAAGACCAATGATAATCCTGCAAGTACAGCTGCTAAATTCTGCGGAACCATCAACTGGCACAACTCTGTTAACTTAATAGGCGCTTTTAGTGGTGGATTAGTAAATGGGAAGTATGGTCTGACGACTATAAGTCTGACAGATAAAAATGGCCCCGAAACAATAACTTTTGGCCGCGATGCTTCAGGCCATCTGGTTGATCAGGTTGGTTGGGTATTTACTTATGATAAGGACTACAATCTGGTTAAAATTGTAGAGGGTACTTCAAATACTGGAACCGCTGCATTCTCATTTGATACTAACTCACACCTGACAGAATTAGTTATTGATAATGCTGATCAGAATGGAGTTTCAAAATTTACATGGACATATACATATGATAGTAATGATGATCCGGTAAAGATCCTCGCCCACCTCACAAACACCAACTCATCAGGGACATTAACTGCAGATTATTATATTACTGCGGATTACCTCACTGATAAACCTGGCTTTATTTACCTCGTTCCTGAATTTGCGCCCTTTTCTCCCTATTTTGCATATGGCTTTTATTTAAGCAGACATTTAATCAATAAATGGGTAATTAAGCTTAACAGCAAGGATGGAAACGGAGTTGTTCTTCCAACAACAAACTTTACCCAGCAATACACTTATACCTACGATTCCAACGGCCGTGTGGAAACCATGGTCCATACAGGCAATAGTAAAAATATATTCAACTTCACTTATGATCATTGTAATTAATTGATAATTAAGAATATTAAGAGAATTAATTAATTACATTCATAGTATGATAAATCGATTGCTCATCGTGATTTTACTTGTCATTATTAATAGTGCTCTTCAGGGCCAGAACCTTGAGGGTCTTAGCAAACAGAAACCAGTGATATTGAGCGGAGGAATTACAGCAAGGTTTATATTATATGACGCGAATGGAATAGCCAACCGGAGACAAGCCTTTTCGTATATATTTACTGGCAGCCCTACTATAAGCATATTCAACAGCTTCACCATACCATTATCATTTACCTACAGTGAACAGGACCGCTCATTCCGTCAGCCATTCAATCAGTTTGGCATGAGCCCTTATTATAAATGGATAACAATTCACGCGGGCTACAGGAATATCAACTACTCTCAGTTCACACTGGCCGGTCATACGTTTTTAGGAGCCGGTGTTGACCTTCATCCCGGTATATTCAGATTTGGATTTATTTCAGGACGCTTCAACAGGGCAACACCAGTGGACACAATCGTAAAATCTTTTCAGCCCTATACTTATTCCAATCACGGCTTTGCAGGCAAAATAGGTATCGGCAAAGGGGCAGACTTCTTTGAAGTGAGTATGCTTAAAGCAAAAGATGACAGTAGCAGTGTACATCCGCGGACAGAATTTAAAGGTACTGTTACTCCGGCTGAAAATATTGTGATTGGGATTAACGGACAAGTCAAATTCCTGAAAGTCTTCACATTTAATATTGAAGCTGCGACAAGTCTTTACACCAGAAATCTAAACAATAAAACAGCTTTAAGTGACAGTGTAAATAAAGGGATTACCAAAATTTTAGGAAGCTTCATTAATACCAACAACTCCACAGAAAGATACAATGCGATTCAAACCAGTCTTGGTTTTCACCAGAAGATCTTTTCCGCCAGATTGCAGTACAGGAGAGTCGACCCTGACTATAAAAGCATGGGAGGATACTTCTTTAACAGCGATATAGAAAATATCACATTTGCCCCTTCACTCAATCTTCTTAAAAACAAGTTTAAACTTGGTGGAAGCATTGGTTATCAACATGATAATCTCAAGAAACAAAAACAGTCAACCAGCAGCCGGATAATTGGCTCCGCTAATCTGACCACTGAAATCAACGATCATTTCGGAATTGATTTTTCCTATTCCAATTATTCCAATACACAGCTTAGAAAGACAATTCTTCTGGGAAATACTTTCAGAATCGCACAGGTGTCAAAAAATTATTCATTTACTCCCAGATACATCCTTGCAAACGAAAAATATGTTCATTCAATAATATTCTCGGCGAATTATAATATTTTTTCCAGCGTTGATAAAACCATTGACAATCTTAGTGATACAAAAAGCAATAACTACTTTCTGAATTACCAGGTTACGCTTGTTCCAAAGAATCTTACTTACACTTTCAACCTGAACTATACGGATGTAAAATCAGCATCGTATGAGGACGGTAACTACGGTATCACTCTGGGTGTAAATAAAGTTATGAATAACAGTAAACTCACTATGGGGTGGCTGGGTTCATTTCTGAAGGGACTTCACGGAAAGTCAACCGGACTTATCCTTAATCAGAATGTAAACATAAATTACAGGATCAATAAGCATCATAGTTTCGGAACTTCAGTTAGTTACATCAACAATAAATCTCAGCAGACACTGGTAACTCCATCATATTCAGAATGGCAGGCAGATCTTAATTACAGATATGTTTTTTGAATTTAAACATGAAACTATTCAAAAAAATGAAAACAATACAATATTTCCCCGGCCTTTATAAACTAATTCGAATAGTATGTTTTCAGATCCTGCTGCTAATACCATTTTCTGTTTTTGCACAGCCTGCCTTTACTGTCAATATTACTTCTGTTTTTGTCGTAGCTCCGTATACATCTCAGTTATCAGCTTATGTAAACAATCCTTCTAAGGTTATAATTACAGTACAGAAACTTGCAGGAACGCCCGATATAAACGTTAAGCTGTTTGCTTCACTAACGGGGGATAACGGTATTCAAATCACTACCGCACCAGCAGCTTTAAGCGGAGATCG
>JANYIW010000389.1 GCA_025358645.1 Bacteroidales bacterium | reverse complement strand
CTTAACCATTTCATGCCAATCCTCAACCTTTCGTATCAGTTTTGATAAGGGCGCTCTGTTTTTCTTATCATAGGGGTATTGACATAATAATAGCAATAGATCTCTCATAGGAGGACAAAGGTAAGGGATTTATTAATTAATGACTGGGTTGATTAATTAGGATTCTGCCTGTGATTTAAGGATTGCTTCGTCCGGCTTCGCCATCCTCGCAATGACCGCTAATTATATGAAGTGCGGTTTAAACTTCGCGATGAAGCAATCTCCCTGAACCAATAACGAAGTAATATCATAAGAAATTTGGATATTCCAAAACAACGAGTAAATTTGCTACTCATTAACCTGATCTAATGCTTAACAGTTTAATAACCTCACAAACAAGAATAAAGCTCCTAAAGAAGTTTTTTCTTAACCGTAGCACCAAAGCTCACCTGAGAGGTCTCGAAACGGAGTTCGGCGAATCATCTAACGCCATTCGTCTTGAACTGAACCGTTTTGAAGCGGCAGGACTACTGAGCTCTCTGCGCGACGGAAACAAGAAAGTGTTCCAGGCAAACCCTGCGCATCCTTTGTATAGCGACATTCATAAATTAATATTAAAGGAAACGGGTATTGACCGTGTTATTGAAAAAGTGATCCACCGGATAGGAACACTTTTAGCTGTTTACCTCACCGGCGATTTTGCACATGGCAAGGACAGCCAGGTGATAGACCTTATCCTTGTCGGGGAAAACATTGACCGTGAATACCTGGGCAGGAAAGTTGTTCAGGCCGAAGAACTTGTTGGCCGTAAAGTAAGCTATATCATTCTTAACCCGGCTGAGGCAGAAGATTATCTGGGATTTTTTAAACCAACCGATCTCTTACCACTCTGGAATATTAAAGAAGTAGAACTTGTAACAAAATAAAAAGGAGCATAGGAAAAAGCTCAGGGCACAGAGCTCAGGGCACAGAGTTGGTTAAGGTATTTAATTAGAAGTAGATAGTAAGAAGTAGGTAGTAAGAAGTATAATAGGAACTGTTATTTCAAAACACACTTGAAATGACTGCAAACATAGAACCAATGGCCTTGTTAGGAACATTTCACGATGTGACTGACGGGGCGGGAGCGTGCCCGGGGAAGCCGCATACCAAATATGCGGTCACAATTTGCAAACGCATCACAAGACATAATCAGAAGTGAATTATTTTGAATAAGGTAAATAATTATTTACTTTTGCAGTAGAACAATGAAGTGCTCGGAACTCTTTAGAATACTTTTAAAAGATGGCTGGGTTATAGTTTCGACCAAAGGATCGCACGTTAAGTTGAAACATTCTGAAAAACCAGGTATTATAATCTTCCCTGACCATGGATCTCATGAAATAGGCAAGGGAATGGAGAATAAGATCAGAAAAGATGCAGGACTTAAATAGGGTAAGATTTATGTCAAAAAAGAAGATATTAGTTACAATTGAAAAGACAAAAACGGGGTTTTCAGCTTACTCGGATGATTATCCTGTGTATAGTACCGGAGTTACAATTAATGAATTAATTGATAATTCCAATGAAGCATTTGGTCTCTACTTTGAGGATAAAAAGACAAAACTTCAACCGATTTATTTTGAAATAGATCTTAAGCAGTTTTTTCAGTACTACAAGGTATTAAACTCAAAGGCTCTGGCTGAAAAGATCGGCATGAATCCGACTTTATTATCTCAGTATGTGCAAGGTCATAAGAAACCTTCCGAGAAACAAAGTCGCCGCATTCTTTATGGAATAAACAAAATAGGTCAGGAACTGGCTGAAATGAGTGTTATATATGAAAGAACACAAAACTCTAAAAAGTAAACTCTAAACAAAAGCAAAAAGCACAGAGCACGGGGCACAGAGCACGGGGCACGGAGCACGGGGCGCAGGGCAAAAAGCACAGAGCGCAGAGCAAAAAAGCACGGGGCACGGGGCACGGAGCACAGGGCAAAAAGCGCAGAGCACAGAGCACAGAGCACAGAGCACAGAGCAAAAAAGCACAGAGCACAGAGCACGAAGCAAAATGATGATTTGTTAGATAAAGGATATGGAAGATTTTAGATTTGAACAATTAGATATTTGGAAAGAAGCTAATAAGATATCTGACATTTTATTCGACTATTCAGATAAAGCTGATGAAAAAAGACTTTATAAATTTGCTGAGCAGCTTAGAGCAGCTGCTATGAGTATTTCTAATAACATTGCTGAAGGTTCGGGTTCATTCTCAGACAAGGACTTCGCTAATTTTCTTAATATTTCAAGACGATCTGTTTTTGAATGCGCCAATATCCTTCATATATTTCAGCGGAGGAAAATAATAACATCTGAGGAAAGAATTAACATTTACCCAGAATTGATAATTTTAAGCAAGAAAATTACAAACTTTCGTAAATCACTAAAATAACTTTTTACCCTGTGCTCTGTGCCCTGAGCTCCGTGCCCTGCGCCCTGCTCTAAATTCTTGAATCACTTCATCCTTTAACCACCCCATAATGAAACACCTTACCCCCATCCTGGCTCTGACAATCCTTTTGGCTGCCTCCTGCACTAGCCAGAAAAAATTGGCCTACCTGAATAACCTCCCTGTACCCGGCGGAGAAGGGACCTTCCTGATGGATATTCCTGATTATAAGATACAGCCACGCGATGTCTTAAGTATTACGGTAAAGGCAATGTCTGCAGATGGCAAAATCATGGATTTTCTGTCGTCTGGATATAATGCGAGTAGTTCTTCAGGCGAATCAGGCCTATTACTGAGCGGTTATGATGTTAATAACGAAGGCAATATTATAATTCCGGTGGTTGGAACATTAAAAATTGACGGGCTTACACTTGCCGAAGCTAAAAAAATTATCCAGACTGCTGTTGACAAAGTGTTCAGGAACTCAACTGTGGAATGTAAACTGCTTAGCTTTAAGTTTACAGTAATCGGTGAAGTGAGAAGCCCCGGGACATATGTAAATTACAATAACTATCTTACTGTCCTTGAGGCCATTGGACGTGCAGGTGGCGTCGGCGATTATGGACACAGGGATCAGATCCTTGTTATACGACCTGTTGATAAGGGAACCAGAACTTTCAGGATAAATTTGCAGGACAAAAAGATACTCTCCTCAGAAGGATATTTTCTTCTGCCTAATGATGTTGTGATTGTACAACCTCTTAAACAAAAGATCTTCAATATGAACCTACCTACAATTGCTTTTATTATTTCGACTTTTACGGGCACGGTAAGCATGACGTTGTTACTTATTAATTTTATGAGGAAATAATTTTCAGGTTTCGCGTTGTTCGTTTTAGGCACTCAGCCTCAACCTCAGCCTCAACAAACTCCTAACCATATATCCCAATGGAACCAACCAACATTCCCGGAAACTATAATACAAATGAAGATGAAAGTATCGACATAAAGCGATATCTTTCTTTGTTCATGAGCAACTGGTACTGGTTTGCCGTGGCATTGTTTATATCAGTGTCGCTGGCGTATGGCATAAACAGGTATTCTCAGAAAGTTTATTCAATATCATCTTCCCTGCTGATAAAAGACGATCAGAATGCAGGCATGGCTAACGCTGCTGCAAGTGTGATCCCCGGGGGAGATATCTTTAAGAGTAAGCAGAACCTTCAGAACGAGATGGAGATCCTTAAGTCATTCAGTCTGAATTACAAGGTGATACAAGAGCTTAATGATTTTCATGTTGTTTATGTTAATGTTGGCAGAAGGAATATTGTTGAATCGATAATGTATAAGAACTGTCCATTCAAAGTAGTCTATGATTCTCTAAAAGTCGAACCGGCAAATATTAAAATAGGGATATCAATAATTGATGATAAAAAATACAAAATCAGTCTTGACAGTAGGATGAGTTTTGATACGGTATTAAACGTAGGTGATCGTTTTTTAAAGTACGGATTTGACTTTTCAATTGAAAGAAGGTTGCCTGATAAATCAGTCTATTCTAAAAACTTATCAAATAATTACTATTTTTATTTTATTGATCCTGCAAAACTTGCTGCGGTATACCGTTCAAAATTGTGGGTGGCTCCAAAAGACAAGGATGCATCGCTTGTAATACTCTCTGTATCGGGATTTGTTCCCCAGCAGGAAGCTGACTACCTTAATAAACTAATGGACGTTTATATTGATAATGGACTGGAATTTAAAAAAGAGATTGCTGAAAAAACCATATCATTTATTAATGATCAGCTTAGTATAATTGCTGATTCACTTGAAAAGTCAGCAAACCAACTGGAGAGTTTCAGGCTTGCAAACAGGTTTATTAATCTCGAAAGTGAGAATGCAATTATTCAAAAAAGATTAGAAAATGATTTAAGTGAATCAGCGGCATTTGAACTGCAGCTTCAATATTACAATTACCTCCTGGAATATCTTAATGATAAGAAGATCATTGGTACATTGATCTCTCCATCTGTGATCGGGATAACCGATCAGGTGCTTATAAATCGTATCTTTGAGCTCACATCGCTACAGGTAGAAAAGGGGAAGCTCGGCTTAAACCTGGAGGCTGACCAACCTGCACTTGAAAATATAGACATCCAGATTGAAGTTGCCCGTAATGCCCTGAGGGAAAGTGTAAGAAATTGCATTGCAAATCTTAAACAGTCAAAAGAAGAGGCTGGGAAAAGGAATTCTGACAATGAAAAAGAATTTAACAAACTGCCTTCCATCGAAAAAAACTTTGTTACCATACAGCGGCAATTCGACCTTAACAATACAATTTATACCTATCTCCTTGAAAAACGTGCTGAATCAGGTATTGCACGGGCATCCACTTTACCTGATAACCGCATAATCGATTATGCTGAGTTAAAGAGCCTTGTGAAACCGAATTCAAGAAAAAACCTGCTTATTGCACTTGTTTTGGGTCTTATGCTGCCCGGTGCAGTAATAATTCTGATTGACATTTTCAATAACAGGGTTATTGATAAAAATGATGTGGTTAAAAGAACAAAAGTTCCATTAATAGGTTATATCAGTCACAGTGACAGTCACAATGAGATCCCGGTTGTTGAGAAACCGTCATCTGCACTTTCCGAATCTTTCAGGTCAGTTCGTACGGCAATTAAATATTATGTAAAAGAAAATGAAGTTGCGGTCATTGCTGTTTCGTCTACAATCAGCTCCGAGGGCAAAACATTTATTTCTATAAACCTTGCATCAATAATAGCAATGCTGGGCAAAAAAGTACTGCTAATCGGGCTTGACCTCAGGAAGCCCCGTATAAATAAGGTTTTTGAATATGAAAACAGTCCGGGTATGAGCACCTACTTAAGTGGCAACTGCAGTTATGAAGAAATAATTAAGGAAACCCAGGTGGAAAATCTGTCCTATGCACCATCAGGACCTGTTCCTCCTAATCCTGCCGAGCTTATAGAAACCGCGCAAATGAAAAAATTCATGCAGAGAGCAAAAAAGGAATATGACTATATTATTTTCGATACACCACCTGTTGCAATTGTAACGGATGCTCTTTTACTTGCTGAATATGCTGATATTAACCTCTTTATAATTCGTCAAAGGTATACCTCTCTTAATACACTCGACCTGATAGAACAGTTAAGGAATCATGGCGAACTTAAAAATATGGCTATTGTGCTTAATGACATCAGCTTATCCGGATACTACGGATACGGCATCAGATACGGAAACCTACGCGGATATGGGTACTCATACGGAACAGCCTATTATGGCAGTAATTACTATGGAAAATACGGTAAGAGCGAAAAGGGGGAAGGATATTATAAAGAGGAGTAAGTTAAGATAAAAGACAAAAGTAAAAAGACAAAAGTGTGAGAAAAAAGAGAAGATAAAAGACAAAATAAAAAAGATAAAGATGGAAGAAAAGAAAAACGATTTATGTGAAAGACTATTTGAGTTTGCTGTTAGAGTAATAGAATTCTTGAAAACCTTACCGTATTCACCTGAAAACAAAACTATTCGGACACAATTATCAAAAAGCGCTTGTTCTTCAGGAGCAAATTATGAGGAATCTCAAGGTGGTTCATCTAAAGCTGATTTTTCTAACAAAGTAAGGATTTCTTTGCGTGAAATGCGTGAATCAAACTACTGGCTCAGAATTATCAAAAAAACTGTTATAGAAGTAAATCAATCAGAATGTGATTATTTAATTAAAGAATCCGGTGAACTTAAAAATATTCTTGGTTCTATTGTCCAAAAATCCAGATAGCCAACCTCTGTCTGCCTCTTTACTTTTATCTTTTTACTTTTATCTTTTGTCTTAATTTATATTATTAATCTGATCTCACTTTGATCTTTTCTCAAAACCTCACATAATGACCCCCGCAATCAAGATCGAAAATATAAGCAAGCAATATCGCCTCGGCCTGGTCGGCACAGGTACCCTGTCCCACGACTTGCGACGCTGGTGGCACCTCGTAAGGGGGAAAGAGGATCCGTATCTGAAGATCGGGGATGTTAATGATCGTACTACAAAGGGGACAAGCGATTATATATGGGCGCTGAAAGACATCAACTTTGAAGTGCAGCAGGGAGATGTACTTGGCATAATTGGGAAGAATGGAGCCGGAAAGAGCACCTTATTAAAAATACTCAGCAAAGTTACAGGGCCGACAACAGGTAGTATTACATATAAAGGACGCATTGCTTCATTGCTTGAGGTAGGTACAGGTTTTCATCCCGAACTGACAGGACGAGAAAACATATTCGTGAATGGCGCAATACTAGGGATGCGTAAAAATGAAATAGACAGAAAGTTCGATGAAATTGTTGATTTTTCGGGTTGCGAAAGGTATATCGATACACCTGTTAAAAGGTTCAGC
>JANYIW010000372.1 GCA_025358645.1 Bacteroidales bacterium | reverse complement strand
GGTTGATCCCTGTTTTAACGTGTAAGTTAAAGAAGTAACTGTAGCAGCCTTCATCGCTTTGCTAAAAGTTATAACGATTAGCTTGTTGACGGGTACTCCTATAGCATTATTTAACGGGTCGGTTAAAGTTACTGTTGGAGGCACTCCGGGAGTATTCTCTTTCTTAGTACAGCCGGCCAGAATAACAATATAGCATTGCTATGATTGGAAGCATTTTTTTAAAATTCATAGTTTAGGTCTTTTATAATGTGACAATATGATCACATAACAAAGATGAACCCAATATTTAAGGTAAGACTTACATAATATTGGAAGAAATTTGCATAATTCACACATTAGATAGTGTATTTCAATGCTTAGACCGGAATTAACCAATTTAAAAAATCAAATTCAATCATTATTTTACAACATTTAATTCCAGGGAAGTTCCAACCAATCCCGGTGATGACACGGTAATTACAGCTTTACCTGATTTATCAAGCGATTGAAGATAGATTAGCACTCTGCCATGAAAGGCTTTTTGTTTATTGTCTTTATAAGATTCTATATTCCGTGGATTCGAATCTTCCATTCCAAGAAGTCTTACAGGCCCGGATACTTCGCAAGTAATTTCATTCTCAGCAGAATAGACAGTATTTCCGGCTTTATCGCTGAGGCTTACAAAAACATTTGCCATATCCTGTCTGTCACCTTTGAGTTTTATAACATCACTTTTTATGGCAATTCTGACCGGTATTCCCGTCGTATTCAATTCATACGAAGCAATATCTTTACCAGAGATCCGTGCGACAGCCCTTAATCGTCCGCTTTCAAATGGCACTTTCCAGCTGATTGTTCTGTTTCTAAAATCAGCCATATTATTAATCCCAAGTGATTTGTTATTCAGAAACAGTTCAACCTCTTCACAATTTGTAAAAACACTAACAGTTATCAGCTGGCCTGTTTTCCAGTTCCACACAGGGACAACACTTTTATGTGCCCACAAATCTCCGGGAGTACTATCAGGTAAATGATCAGTAGTTCCGATAAAAACCATTGGTTTGTCGCTCCACAAACTCTGACGGAAATAAAATTCAGGTTTCTTATTTCCCGCCAGATCTATTATCCCTGAAGTACTGTGACGACTGGGGAATTGTCCTGCTTCACCCATATATTCGAATCCGGTCCACAGAAATTGCCCCAGTACATAATTGTTGTCTGCAACAGCTTTCCAGGCTTCAAGGCTCATCCCGTTTTCACTTCCGTAAATGATGCGTTTAGGATATTTCTGATGATCCGCGGCATAACGGGATTCCTGATAATTATACCCGGTTACATCCAGGGCTTCAGCATATCCGGATTCATTTGACATTAAAACTGAAGCAAGACCGGCAGTTATTGGTCTGGTTGTATCAAGTAGTTTGATAACGCCGGCAAGTTCCTTTGCTATTTCACCCAAACGGTTTGCCTTTGGCAACTTTTCATCATACTTAGCCCATGACTGAGGATTGGCTTCGGTATTTAGAACTATGCTGGTGTAGGGGTCATTCGGATAGTCAATCTCGTTTCCGATACTCCACATGACAATTGAAGGATGGTTGCGATCTCTCAAAATCATATCTCCCAGGTCGCGTCTGGCCCATTCTTTAAAATTAATTGAATATCCGTCTTTTCCTGGAATTCCAACATTCCATCCTGCAATCCATTTTCTCTTTGGGAGTTCCCATTCATCGAATGCTTCACCAATTACAAGGAAGCCCTTTTCATCACAGAGTTCAAGGAAATCAGATGAAAAGGGATTATGACTCGTTCGTATTGCATTACATCCAACCTCTTTGAGGATGTCTAACCTTCGTTCGATCACTTGGCGGGGAACCACAGAGCCGAGTGTTCCGGCATCATGATGCATGCATATTCCCTTCAGTTTAAGGTTCTTCCCATTAAGAAAAAATCCCTTATCAGCATCAAACCTGATGCTACGGAAGCCAACAGGGGTACTCTGGCTGTCAAGCATATCCGCTCCCTTAACTACCGTGATCAACGAATAAAGATCAGGATTATCGACATCCCACAGTTTTGGACTATAAATCTCCATTTTTTGAGAAATGATTTTCGAGGAAGAGCCGTTCATTGATATTCTTTGTGATGTTTTTTTTACAGTATCAGCTTTGTATAACAAATAATTAGATACTGCCACGTCAGATACTTGTCCTGATTCATTAATTATACTAATTTCAATATCGAGTGTTGCCTTTTTCACAGATACATCCTTCACTTCAGCAAAAACACCCCATTGTTTAATATGCAGTGGCGATGTAAAGATTAGTTTTACATCACGATAAATACCCGAACCTGTATACCAGCGCGAATCGCCATATTTGGTATGGTTCACTTTGACAGCGATCAGGTTTCCTTTACCCGATTTTATGTATGGTGTTAAATCATATTGAAAAGAAATATATCCGTTTGGGCGTTTACCAAGATAAGTACCATTAATCCAGACTTCACTGTTATTATAAATCCCATCAAAACTGATAAATAGCTTCCGGTTTTTCTCAATTACCGGTATTATGAAAGATTTTCTATACCATCCAATGCCAGCTGGAAGATATGCTGTAGAGCTTGCAAAATCTTTGCTAAAAGGTCCTTCAATACTCCAGTCATGAGGCAAGTCCAGAGTACGCCATCCGGCATCATTCAGCCCGGTATCCTGGCCATTAACAATATCCCCTTTGTAAAATTTCCAATCGAAGTTAAATTTCTGTACCTCTCTGTCTGCTGGCTGCCCAAAGATATCATTATTCATTAATAATGATATTGTTAGCAAGAATGTCAAATAAGCGAATTTTGGTGAATTCATAATTATATTTTTATAGAATGAGATAATTATCAAAATTAGTTAAAAAGAAATAGTTTTTTTTAACTTCGTTACCTTGGAGCGCTGAATTTCGTAACCGGTTTATGAGTGAAGAAATCCTAAAGGCATTGATGGAATTATTTGCCCTGATTGTAAAGCAGGACAATGGGATTCTTATAAATGAGCGTGAGTATGTTTCAGGCTTTCTTAACAAACAGCTTACGAGTGAATCTGTTAAAGAATATCTTGCCCTCTTTGATGAGCATGCCGGACCGGTAGCGCAAGGATCAGCATTGAAAGAGCCTTCCGCTCCTTCGGTTAAGGATTCCGTAAAGATTTTTGGTATATGTAAAAAGATCAACCGTACTCTTAACCAGGAACAGAAAGTAGTTGTTCTGATGCGGCTTTATGAACTGGTAAATACCGACAGGCAGTTTACTCTTCAGAGAATGAATATCATTAATACTGTCGCTGAAGTTTTCAAAATATCGTCGGTAGAGCTTACTGCAATCGAGCAATTTGTGAAAAACAATTCTTTGGAGGAACTTAATAATCCTGCAATACTGGTACTAACACCTGAAGATGAAAAATGTGTGCTATGCAGAAAAATGGTTACGGGTTATCAGAATACGAAAATAATAATTTTAAGAGTTGCCAGTGTTGACCTATATTTTATAAGGTATATTTCAGCAGACCAGTTATATCTTAATGGCCTTCCTATAAGATCAGGCCAGGTCTATACTTTTGCAAAGGGGGGTTCAATAAAATCACAACAAGGACATTCAATCTACTATAGTGACATCAGTTCCAGTTTTCTTTCCGATATAATTATCCATAAAATTTCATTCACTGTTGAGAATCTGACGTATCAATTCAGGGAGGGTTCTACAGCTGTAGATAATCTCAGCTTTTCAGTTGAGGAGGGAAGGCTTATCGGAATTATGGGAGCCAGTGGCTCAGGGAAGACGACATTGATGAACCTGATGAGTGGAATTCAAAACCCTACCTCGGGTAATGTTAAAATTAATGGTTTGGACGTAGCAAAGGATAATATAGCACTCGAAGGTGTTTTTGGATATGTCCCTCAGGATGACTTGTTAATTGAGGATCTGACAGTATTTGATAATCTTTTTTACGCTGCCAGTCAGTGTTTCAGAGATAAAACCAGAGTGGAGTTAGGCGCCCTGGTTGATCGCACTCTTTCGAATCTCGGTTTGCTGGAAAAGCGGGCATTAAAAGTAGGCTCTTCCTTAAATAAGGTGATTAGCGGCGGACAGCGAAAAAGGTTGAATATTGCATTGGAACTTATCAGAGAGCCACTGGTTTTGTTTCTTGATGAACCTACCTCCGGATTATCTTCAAGGGATTCTGAAAACCTGATGGACCTGTTACATGATCTTTCACTTAAAGGGAAACTGGTTTTTACAGTTATTCATCAGCCATCATCCGAAATATTCAAGATGTTTGATAGGGTTGTTATCCTCGATCAGGGCGGCTGTATGGCATATTTCGGTAATCCTGTAGATTCTGTTATTTACTTCAAAACTACCGATGCCCAGATAAACTCAAACCAGGGAGAGTGCCCGTCATGTGGGAATGTGAATCCCGAAACCATTTTTAATATTATTGAAACCCAGGTTGTAGATGAGTTCGGTAAATATACTGAAAAACGTAAAGTCAGACCAAATGAATGGGCAAATGCATATAATTCTAAACATCCTTTCATACAGGTACCTGAAATTACGGAGCCTCCACATAAAAATCTACAAAGGCCAGCCTTTTTGAAACAGTTGCAGATTTATTTTTTCAGAGATCTCAAGGGTAAAATTTCAAATAGACAATATATCCTGATCACTCTGCTGGAAGCTCCGGTTCTGGGATTTGTTCTTTCCTTTATTATCAGGTATATTCCTGATCCTGACTCTGATATTTATATTTTTTCGGAAAATGAAAATCTCCCTATTTATATTTTTATGAGTCTGATTGTTGCCCTTTTCCTTGGAATGACAATCAGCGCTGAAGAGATTTTCAGGGACAGAAAGATATTGAAACGGGAGCGTTTCCTAAATTTAAGCCGCCACAGTTATCTTTTATCTAAGGTTGCAATTCTGATACTCATCTCGGCAATCCAGTCACTTCTTTTTGTTTTAATTGCCAACCCGATTTTAGGAATTAAAAGTATGTATTTCCATTACTGGCTCGCATTATTTACAACAGCTTTTTGTGCCAATTTGTTAGGGTTGAACATATCGGCCTCTTTCAATTCGGCGATTACCATCTATATCGTCATACCACTCTTAATAATCCCAATGATGGTGCTCAGTGGAGCTATGTTCTCCTTCGACAAGCTGAACCGTAAAATCGGGAATGTTGATAAAGTGCCCCTTATAGCAGAATTTATGCCGACAAGGTGGACTTATGAAGCGCTCATTGTTACACAATTTAAGGACAACAAATACAGTAATATTCAATATAGTAAGGAAGGAGATACTTATTACACTCTTAAAAAGAAAATCAGTGAAGCTGACTTCAATAAAGTGTACAGGATTAAAGCACTGCGCAACGCACTTGAAACAACTCTTTTTGAGTTCAGAAGTAATCCCAAAAATATTGGTAACAACGAAGACATGCTTCTAAAAAAGTCTACACGTCATTTCACCAGGCTTCTTCTTCTTAAAAATGAATTGGAAAAGATGGCTGAAGTCTTTCATGTTCCTTCATTCGATTATATTTCTGATCTCACCCCTTATGAATTTAATCCCGGAGTGGCTGATTCACTTCAAAAATACCTCAACAGAATAGACAAAACATTCAGTAAAATTTCAAATTCTGCAAGCAACAAAATAGATAGGTTTTACAATATGAATGATATAAAACTGAAAAAGCTTGAAGATGACTATTACAATTATAAACTGGAGGAAATAGTTACAAAGCCTTACGAACGGAAAAAAATTCTGGTTTATAAAAACGCTGTTGTACAAAATACCGATCCAATTTACCTCGACCCATATAAGAGAGGATTCCTTGACTTCAGAACACATTTTTATGCCCCTTCAAAATATATTTTTGGGATGAAAACCGACACTTTTGTATTCAACATTTCTATGGTACTTTTAAGCTCAGCATTTCTTTATCTCACGCTTTATTTTGAGCTGCTGGGCACAATAGTCAGGTTTTTCGAAAATTTAAAATTCAGAAAATAAATTTTTAATAGATTGTTAATGAGTTTTTTTGTATTTTTGTTTTAACTTATCGATCGTCCTAAATGAAAGGAAGAGTATTTTTATTATTAATCATAGTTTTTTTTGGTTTCTCATGCAGAAACTCAAAAAGTAAAACTCCGGAGTTCGTATTCCCGCAATCGGATTCAATTCCTGTTTCTGAAGCTGAGAAACTAAGTCCTGAAGCGATTGCTGATATCTCAAAAAACATTTCATCGCCGGTTGAGATTGCAAATCTTCTTCAGACTCTGCAAGTTCCTTTCTCTCAAATCTATCTTGCAGAATCAATTGATGCCAATAAACAAAGTACGAATTTTGACAAAGCTCTTAAACTGGGTATTCTTGGCGCTGATCTGGGATATCTTAATATGTATGAAAAAACCGGCTCTTCCCTCGATGTTCTCTCTTCAATAAGGAAGATTGCCGAGGATATTAAAGTCGGGCAATTTTTTGATTTTGAATCAATAAAAAGATTATCAAAGAATAAATCAAATCTTGACTCTCTCCTCTTCATTTCTATCGATTCCTATAGTAAGATAGATAAGTATCTGCGTAGCGATGATCGGGGGCAGCTTTCAGCTCTTATGATAATAGGAGTATGGATAGAAGGACAATATCTTGCAACTCAGGTTGTAAACCTATATCCCAATAAAATGCTCAGTGACAGGATCGGTGAGCAGAAAATAATTCTAAATGATCTTCTCCTTCTTATAAGTCCTTATTGCAACAGGGATCCGGAATTCACAAGATTATGCAAAGACATGCAGGATATTAAAGATAAATATCGCGACATAAGGATTACCTATACACAGGGAGAACCGGTGAGCGTGGAAAAGGACGGAGGCCTGACCATAAAGCAAACTGAAACAAGCGTTGTCACCATGTCGAAAGAACAACTTCACGGTGTTATAGAAATTACAAAGAATGTCAGGGAAAGGCTAATTTTAAATAATTAGTATGAAAAAAACCATAATAACTCTTACCTTTTTACTTACTTTCGGGGTACTGTCATTCGGACAGGTAACAGATCCCCTTATAAGTAATTGTGCTATTAATGCAGGTGCAAAGGCCAAATACCTGAAGGATTTTAGAATACAACTTGGGAAAGCCGGTATCCGGAGTGATTTAAGATACAAAGCAAATATGTCGCTCTGGAAAAATACTAAATACAGGTTTACGATGTGTAACGCGGAAAATTCCAAGGGTAAGCTGATACTCGCGATTAAAGATGAATCAAACAAACTAATCCTTTCATCATTCGATAAGAAAACCGGTAAAATATATTCTTTCATTGATTTTGAATGCCATAAAAGCGGACTATATCAAATCAGTTATGATTTCACCGATGGGCAACCGGGGTCTGGCGTAGGAGTTGTATCTATGATTAAATAATCGCTTCATTTCAGGTGCCATATCTGTATCAGCAGAATAAAAACAAATAACAGGGAAAAGAAGATTTCCGGCACAAGTTTCTTTTTTACAAATATAAAATAGTGAGTGAGAAAATAACTGACTGGTATGCTTGTCAGCCATACTATTTCAACTGAAGCCGAGGGAAGTGCAAAATATACTATCATCGAGATTATAAAGGTCCATATCATCAGGGAAAATGTCTTTCTCGACTTTATCTTTTTAGTATTCATTTTCTTAATCAACAGGATAATACTGACAAGTATTAAGGCACCGGTAAAGATCAAAGCCACTATTGTCAATAATGGGAAAGGGTAAAATATTGACCTGGTAAACAGATTATCTCCTAAAAGCTTCATCAGAGCCCCCACGTCTTTCCCGATCACGTAGTAAAAACCAAAAGTAATGAGGTACGGCGTTAAAAGTCCAAATATTGAAATCACAATTTCTTTCATATTACCAGTCCTGAGCAATGCGATCCCAATTATCACCAAAATTCCAAACCAGATCATATTTGCGTAGAACAAACTTCCGGTGCTAATCAGAATTCCGGCATCAAAATAATTATATGCCGTCCCGTTTAAACGATAACCATCCATAATTCTCATTATCCCCAGCATAAGAAAAACTGCGGCAGGAAGAACTGGATTCAGAAGCTGGTGGTCAGGGAAAAGACCACCAAACAAAACATAAAATAATGCAGGAAGAAAAGTTCTTTCATTTATGAAAAAAACAGTTGTATTGAAATTTACCATAAGAAATGCCGTAATGGCGACCATCAAAAAGGAAATAATTACTCCCAGATTATGATTATTGTTTATCAGGAACTTCAGAAGGGCATAAAGAGGCATAGGCTCTGCTTCATAGATAAATCTAGGGTGTAACCTTTGATTAAGAATCGCACTGATCCAGATAGCAATTAGAGTAACAATTATCATAAATATTACTCCGGGACCCGTTCCTTTGAATATGCGTAATAACATTTGCTTTAAAGATCAAATCCAATATCAGTCCTATAATATCCGCCTTCGAAGTTTAGCAATCCGGCGTTCCTGTATGAGGTAGCAAGAGCCTCTTTCATTGTAGATCCCCATGAGCTGACAGCAATAACACGTCCCCCGGCTGTAATAACGTCATCTGCTTCTTTCTTTGTTCCGGCATGAAAAAGCACACTCCCCTCCGTAAGCTCCAGCCCATAAATAGTTTTGCCCTTTTCATAATTTCCGGGATAACCTCCGGAGACAAGCATTACAGTTGTGACAAATCTTTCATCAATCTC
>JANYIW010000390.1 GCA_025358645.1 Bacteroidales bacterium | reverse complement strand
TACTTTACAATGACGGAACAACAGGTACCACTGGTACCTCTCCTGGTACAGTTGTATATACAGTTACACCAAAGAACAAACCTATATGGGGCGGATGCATAGGATCACCTTCAACAGTAACAATTACTGTTAATCCTGCGACTCATGTTAAGATAGCCTCGGATGATTACTTTATAGCTGCCGGAGATATAGTAAATATTTCAGGATCAATCACCGGGGGAACTGTTAATGGCACATGGTCTGTAGTAAGTGCTCCTGTTGAAGGTACATTCGGTGATCCTGATTTTAATAACGCGACGAAAAGCAGCACCACATTTGATCCAACAGTTAATCAGGACGGGATAGGGCTTGTAAAAATCAGATTAACCTCTGACGATCCTGACGGGGCAGGTCCATGCGGAGTAGTATTCTATGAGGCAAATATTCATATCGGAGCATTGCCGACAGCTGATGCAGGAGTTGATCAGAAAATATGCGAACCTGCAGGCCCGCCACAAACCTTAACTTTAATTGGGCGTATAGGTGGTTCAGGAACGTCAGGTATCTGGAGCGCCCCGACGTTAGCCGGGTCATTTGGTGTACCTGTAAAAACAGGGCCATTTGACAATGGAACTCCTGCTAATCCGAAAGATGATTATTATGTTGTAACACAGGTTTATACAATTAATGCTTCTGATCTGGCTTTACCAAATAATTATAAGGTATTGAACTTCGTTCTTACTTCCAATGACCCTGACGGAGCAGGTCCTGTACCGGCTGCTACCGACAATGTTAATATAACAGTTCTGACTGGTCCTCATACACTTCCAATCGGTGGAGGAGGGAAAAGCACAATGTGCGTATTCTCCTACGGAAACTTCTATTCTGTTCCGAGCCATGCCGGCAATAATTATGTCTGGAATGTAGAGGTACTGACCGGTGCCGGTGTTCCCGGAACTGATTATATTGTTGTTGGCGGAGGGACAGGTTATAACTTTATCGCTATTGACTGGATCTCGGAAGGAACTTATAATCTTAAAGTGCTGGAGACAACCAACAACGCATTTTTAGGAATATCATGCACAGGAACCTGGGTATCCAAACCAATCGCAGTCTATAAAGAGCCTGTTGTATCAGCTGGTTCTGACAAGATTATATGTTTGGGTGAAACAGCGAGCCTTACAGGTACAGTATCAGACGGTTCTGGGAGCTACATCTACGAATGGAGCCCGACAGTCGGCCTTAGTGATTACAACATTCTTAATCCGACAGTCACTGGAACTTTTGCAGGTGATATTGTATATCATCTGAAAGTGACAGATATGGTTTCAGGTTGCGAGGCCGTTTCAGGATCTGTTACAATTACTTCAAGACCGTTACCGGTTATCTATACACTTACAGGACCTTCATATTTCTGCGCCGGCGCTACAACCGGAGTTACTCTTACATTAAGCGATTCTGAGGTTGATGTTATCTACCAGTTAATGAATGGCGCTGTGGTGGTTGATAGTAAACATGGCGATGGGAACCCACTTACCTGGACCAACAATTTTGCAGGTGCATATTCTGTTGTAGCAGTAAGGGACGCTGTTCCTGCCTGTTCACGTAATATGACAGGATTAGTAAATGTGACACCCAATCCGGCTATTACAATGACCACTAACCTGGTTGAAAATGCTAAATGTTTCGGTAGCAATGAAGGTAAAATTAGCATTACACCAGCCGGTGGAACTTCACCTTATACTTTCCTTTGGACTGGTCCCGGAGTATATAGCAGTACTAATGAAGATATAACAGGTCTTTATGCAGGAAACTATAGCGTTACGATTACTGACAGCAGGGGATGTACTTTCACTTCAGCCCCGATTACTGTGTCTCAACCATCAGAACTGCTCTTAACTTCAGTTTTGCAGGTGCAGGCAGTAAAATGTTTTGGAGGCAGTGATGGATCAGCAGAGGTTGTTGTAAATGGAACAACAGGTACAGCGCCATATAATTACCAATGGTATTATGATGCAAGCTTCTCTAGCCCGATTGCCGCAGGAACAGCAAGTACCCTTGTGGGAGTTCCGGCAGCTACCTATTATATATTGATAATAGATGCCAATCTTTGCACTAAGAGAGGCAGTGTAAATGTCACCCAACCAACACAAATCACCGGCTCAGGAGCGGTAACAACTGTTGTCTCGTGTAATGGAGTTAGTGATGCGGTAATAACAGTAACAGCATCCGGAGGATCAGGTACTCTTCAGTACGATCGTAACGGAGCAGGTACATGGGGGGCATCGAATGTTTTCTCCGGACTTGGAGCAGGAACATATACTCTGAGGGTAAGAGATGCACTTGCAACAAGTTGTGTTGTAAGCCTTGCAGATGTTGTTATCACGCAACCTGCCGTTCTTGCAATAACAGGAAGCGTAACAAGCAACCACAATGGTTCACAGATAAGCTGTCCTACATCAACAGACGGAATAATAACTGTAGCCGGAACCGGAGGCACAACATCATATCAGTATAATCTTAATGGTGGAGCATATCAGGTCTCACCGATATTCGGAGGTCAGGGTGCAGGTACCTTTACTATGGGTATCAAAGATGCTCATAACTGTCCAGCAACTACAAGTGTAACAATAACAGCACCGACAGCAATAACAGGAACTGCAGCAGCCACGACTAATTTCTCAGGTTTCAACATAAAGTGCAATGGTGGATCTGATGGAATAATTGAAGTCACAGCAACAGGAGGGACAGGAACACTTCAGTACAGCAAAAATGGTGGCACATACCAATTGTCAAATGTATTCACAGGACTCACGGCAGGTTCTTATAATATTACTGTAAAGGACGCAAACGGATGTACTTTCCCCATACCGGCAGTTACAGTTACAGAACCGCCAATTCTTGCAATCTCTTCAATATCGGCGACAAAAGCAGTAACCTGTTTCGGCGGAAGCGACGGTGAGGCAACAGTTGTTGTGGCAGGAGGAACAGGAGCAGGAACTTATACCTATCAATGGTATTATGATGCAAGTCTTTCAAGTCCTGTAGTTGGAGCGACAAACAATATTCTGACCGGAGTTCCGGCTGCAACATATTATGTTTTGATTAAAGACGCTAATCTTTGTACAAAGAATGGAAGTGTATCAATTACACAACCTCCTGCGCTTGTAGTAACGGCAGCAGCAGCTACTCCATATAGTGGGCGTAATATAAGTTGCAACGGTGCAAGTGACGGATCAGCTACGGCGAGTCCATCAGGAGGAACAGGCGCATATACATATGCATGGTACAGTAACGCAGCCCTTACAGTTCCGATAGGACAGACAACAATAACAGCAATAAACCTGGCAGCAGGCACATACTGGGTAAAAGTTACTGATGCTAACTCATGCACAAACTCTGCCAGTGTAACACTTACACAACCGACAGTTGTATCAGCAACCGCTGCAGTAACAAGCAATTACAACGGACGCGATATAAGCTGTAACGGAGCAAACGACGGAGCAGCCACAGCAACTCCCGCGGGAGGTACAGCGCCATATACATATATATGGTATAGTGATGCAGCCCTTACAGCTCCGATAGGACAGACAACACAAACGGCAACAGGATTATCGGCAGTTCAATACTGGGTAAAGGTTCTGGATGCAAACTTATGTTCAAACCCGGCCAGTGTTACTCTTACACAACCAACAGCTGTATCGGTGACCGCTGCAGTAACAAGCAATTACAATGGACGCGATATAAGCTGTAATGGTGCCAGTGATGGTTCAGCCACGGCAACTCCTTCAGGAGGAACGGCTCCATATACATACATATGGTACAGCGATGCAGCCCTTACAAGCCCGATAGGACAGACAACACAAACTGCAACAGGATTATCAGCAGCTACTTACTGGGTAAAAGTGACAGATAAGAATAATTGTACATTACCCACGAGTGTTACACTTGCAGCTACACCTGCACTAACACTTTCAGTAGCTGTTTCGAGTAATTTCAACGGACGAAATATAAGCTGTAACGGAGGATCTGACGGAGCTATAACAGCAACCCCGGGATCAGGTACAGGACCATACAGCTACAACTGGTACAGCAATGCGGCAATGACCATTTCAATAGGTCAGACCACCGCCACAGCTACCGGTCTGGGAGCAGGCACCTATTATGTACGGGTAGCAGATGTCAACGGATGCCAGATCACAGGAAGTGCAACACTGGTTAACCCTCCTGCGCTTGCAGTAACGGCAGCAGCAGCTACTCCATATAGTGGGCGTAATATAAGTTGCAACGGTGCAAGTGACGGATCAGCTACGGCGAGTCCATCAGGAGGAACAGGCGCATATACATATGCATGGTACA
>JANYIW010000329.1 GCA_025358645.1 Bacteroidales bacterium | reverse complement strand
TCTGTTATAACCTATATTATCGCTGGTAAAATATAAAATAACCAGAAACTATTTATTTGCAAGAATCAAGTTCTTATTGATTGTGAAACAATGGGTAGCGTATAGAAACTCTTGTTCAAAAAATTGAAGATACACAAATGAGAGTATGGTCAGCCGGATTTACCCTTCGGATCAGGTTACAGGAAGTTTGTTGGTAATTTGATAATGTTTAAAGGCATAAATAAAATCATCTATGCACTCACTGCGAACAATCATGGCAAAAGCATAATCTGAAAATGGCAGGCAGGCTACAAAAATCCACCCTCGATACTTTTCGAAATCCATGGATATAAGGTGGATGAATGAGGGATCTCCACGATCATCAGCATTCAGAAATAAACCTCAGAGAATATATTTTCAGCTGGCATGCAGATAAAGACCGCATTTGCCTGATTTTATACAAGTCTGTGGAAACAACAAAACCTGATAATTTCTTTTCTATATACACGATAAAATAACTCCAATTAAGCCTAAAGAGTTTAAACAATGAGATTATTCGTTTGTTCATCCTTTCTGAGGCTTAACACCTAAGTACCTATACAGCGTACCATAAAAAACATTCTTAATGAGGTTATTGTAATCTGGTTAGTTGGAGGTATTCGGTTTATTTAGTTGTGTCTGCTAATCAACCAGTTTCTTTTGGGCACAAAAATATGTAAGTCCTTTAATTTCTGTCATATCCACTACTTCCCATCCCGATATTTCGAGCTCACGGGTAACCGCTTTTTTAGTCAGATACCTGTTTGTTTTAATATCAAGGATATTATAAACCATATTAAGAAAAGAATTCCTTGATGTAATACCATTCTCTGCAGGGTCAAACTGGTCATCAATTTTTCTGTCAGGTTTCCGGGAATCGGATAAAAATCTGATCTGGTCTTCGTTATCGAAAAAACAACCTGTCAGGTAGCTTTTCGAAGGAAGTATTGAATATATATTATCAAGAAATTCTCTGACCTGATTTATATGGTTAAGCTGTTTTAGATTAACCAGGGTCTTTACGTTTTTCAGATCTTCCGCCTCGTAATAATAGTGATTTGAGGATGAAAGAACGATTATATTCGGATCTTCTGCCAGATATATTTTCTGAAGGTAAAATGAGAAATCATCAGTGATGTCTGGAATATATTTCCTAAAAAGAGGGTTATTGTCAATATTTTCAACCCTCGATCTGTCCTGATAATACGTGATTCTATCTCTTTGATCTTCACTGATATTATTGTAGTTTTCTGAAGCTGCTGTTTTCACTTTGTATAGTTTTAAAATGATACATTATTCAAAGAATAAAGGTATGGTCATCTCTTCATCAAAGCATTACATAATTTTAAATATGATTTACATAATTCCTTGTTTTGGGTGAATCATGTATTCTTCCCTTGATTCCTAAAGATGACTAAGAATGTGAATCAAAAATGTTAGTCAATTATAAGGTTGGTTTAACCTGGGGTTTAGTACTCTTGAGTTTAGCTTCAATTATTGGAATTATTATTTTTAATTTGTCAGCATCTTTCATAGTTTCTGCAACTGTAGCATCGTCAATCACACGCCATTTGCCGACCCTCTCAATACTATCTGCTTTCATTCTTAACAAATTAGCCATCTGCTCCTCCGGAGTATATAATCCTTTCATTTTCCCATTTAAAGCCTTTTCATCCTCTAGCAGCTTATGATATAACTCTTGCATTTCTGAAGAAGATGGTAAATGAGGTGCAAGACTTTTACTATATATCTCATTTGCCATCTTTAACTGAAGTTTCCAGAATTTGTCGCCCTGAAGAAACGCCCTTGCTTTATTTGCAAGACCTTCACATTTCCCCTTTTCATTAATAACGACCGTATCTGGTTTGGAGAAATATAAATAACCACAAAAAATAATTATTGCTATTATTAGTATTGTTGCTTTGTACATAACTTTATCCTGTTAAAATGTTGAATTAATGAATTCGTTGTTTTGGCCACTCTGCACCCATCACCGATGTTTTAAGTTTTTACAAAATTATAAATAGTAAAATTAAATCCAAGACAAATAAATATAATATTCTTCACGATTTCAAGCTCATTCTCAGGCCACAATGTTTCAAAAATAAGTTTTTCTTTCTGATGATTTTTCTATTCTAAATACTTCTTCAAAACAGATTACAGCATCCGTCAAGGATACCTGTGTGAAAACCTGGTGGAAGGGAAGAGGCATTATTATACAATAAATTACCCTGCGATATTCGATGATCAGTTTAACTGGATTCTCAAATACATTCCATTATATCCGAAAAATATAAAACATTTACCTTTCCGACAGGATTTTTACTTAAACTAACCATCGCTTTTGCCAGTTTGTCTGCAGGCATACTCCTGTATTTTTTGGAAGATCCTGTCAAAATAGGGTCTATCACTTTCATCACACCAAAAACAATTTTCTCAATTAATCTAAATTCATTCCTGTCTCCAACCAAAAACCCTGGTCTGAAATGAAAAGCCATTTTGGGGAAGAATTTCTCTGTGCCAATTTCCATCCCGGCTTTCGTCTTCAGATAAAATCCACCTTTCGGACTTGCCCCTACGCTTGAAACATTCAGCATAATCTTAACCCCGTTTTCTGAAGCAATTTTGGCAAATGCTATGGGCAAATCTCTATCTATACGCTGTTGTTCTTTCTGACTACCAGCCTTTTTTATCGTTGTTCCCAAAGCATTAAAAAGCACATCCCCCTGAATTTCAGAACTCAAAGTAATTATATCTTTCATAGGACTAATAATTTCTTTCAATTTTGAATTAATTATCCCGGTAGGTTTTCGGACAAATATCCTCACTTCCGAAAAATTGTTATCGCTCAAAACTTCTTTCAAAATCAAATTGCCCACTAATCCGGTTGCTCCTATTACAATTGCTTTCATTAATAATGGTTATTAATCTACAAATTTATATTTTTAAAATGTAAGCAGAGTTTTCATCTCGCAGAGAACATTTAACTATCTGGAAGTTACAACTAATTTCCTGTCCTTTTTCAACTCCTTATAAGATATAAAATATCCTTCAATTTTTTTATCTCCGGAAGTAATAGAACTGATTTTTTTACCTGAATCATTTTTAAGAATCGTACAAGTTATATTTTCGTCCAACGTTAATTCTACTTTATTGAAAAGTGGTACTGAAATAATAAAATTATCATCAGCCGGAGAAAATGGATAAATCCCAATGGCATTAAACACATACCATGACGACATTTCACCAGCATCATCCATTCCGGCATAAGCCAACCTGTCTTTACCCAAATCATAGAAATGATTCATGATGCTATCCAATATGACCTGTGATTTTTCCTGTTTATCAACAAAATAGTACATGAATGGAAAACTGTGATCGGGTTGGTTTCCATGACAATATTGTCCAATAAAGCCAGATATGTTATAGGCTTCAACTCCCTTCCATGGAATTGTAAAAAGATCATCTAGTTTGCGCTCAAAATCATCTTTACTTTTGTAAAGTCCTACCAACCCTTTTGCATCATGAGGCGCGAAAAAAGAAGATTGCCAGGCATTGGCTTCACGGTACATATATTCATAGTAAGGAAACTCCGGATCAAAATTCTTAATAAATGTCCCATCATCAAGGCGACCTCTCATTAATCCTGTTGACGGATCAAACATATTTTTATAATTAGTGGTCCTTTTCATCAACATCCTGTAATTACCCGTATCGCCCAATTCTTTAGCCAACAGAGCCACTGCATAATCATCGTAAGCGTATTCCAGGGTTTTGGTAACCCCGGCTTTGGCTTTTGTTTCAATTTGGGGATTTGCTATATCAGGATCTGATATGTAACCTTTGTTAATATATTCAATTATAAAAGGCCTGCTTTTGTTTTCCATAGTAGCATTTCTTAAAAGAAGATTATAGGCGCTTTTTACATCGTAACCTCGTATTCCTTTTAAATATGATCCTGTAATAAAAGGAGCTGCATGGTCGCCATGGAAAAAGGTGGGCATGAATCCGGTTTTTTCGCCTTTGTCGATTAATGACTTGATCACATCAACTGTTACTGCAGGAGATAACATTCCCAATAAAACCAGCTTATTCCGATAGTCATCCCATAAGGATGGTTCTGTATAATAATTAAACCCTTTATTTACAACCTGACCTGTTAAATCTGTATAATCTCCGTTTATATCGCTTCTTAAAGCCGGCCAGAGAAACGACCGGTATAAACAAGAATAGAATATCCTCTGCTGCCTTTCAGTGCCACCCGACACCATAATTTTTGATAATAATTTATCCCATGTATCAGTCGCCTCTTTTCTCACCTGCGAAAAACTTTTCCCTGACATTTCTTTCTCTAAGTTTTCTTTTGCATTTTTAATGCTTACAAATGAAAATCCTATCCGTATTTCCAACGGTTTAACCTCATCGACAAAATTGACAACTGATATTTTTTTCGTGTCTGTTTTCAGCGAATCAATGTTTTTTATTTTATGATTGGTAACCGCGTAGAAGTATATTTTTTCGCCCGCTTGCTGAAATCCTTTAAAAACATTGTCACCTTCCTGTTCGATATTCCAACTCCTTACTCTTTCATTGGATATTGACAGATCCACCATCAGTTTTTTACTCTGCCCGGTCTTGTAGGTGTACTTATGAAATGCGCACCGTAATGTTGACGTCAGTTCGGCATTAACATTGTACCTTTCAAGAAAAACCTGATAATAACCCGGGTGGGCAGACTCGTTTTTGTGGCTGTAAGAAGAAGAATAGTCATCCGGAGATATATTGCCGGTAACGGGCAATATTGGAATATGGCATAAATTCCAATGTCCTTTGCTTGTATGAACAAAAGCATAGATAACAGTATCTTCATATTGATAACCGGAACCACTATGGAATTTAGTGACCGGGGTCAATTGTACCATAGCATTTGGCAGTGATGATCCTGGAAATACCTCTGCTCCCCAGGTTCTGTGAGTAGGCTTATATCCTATGTCTATACTATCCCATAAAGTGGCGGTACCTAAAAAAGGATTAACATAATCAGCGAGGTGTTTTTGAGCGTGTACAAAAGTTGTTACAACCAAAAGAAAAACAACAGAAATAAAATTTTTAACCATAACAATTCAATTATAGGATAACTCCTTCTTTCAGGTAGTAAAGCTACTGAAAAAATCAGATCTTTTTCTTAGCCCGTTCATATTGAACCGGCCACGAAATATCCACTCCTAATTCCATTTCCGCCTTTCTTGGGAAATATGGGTTTCGAAGAAATTCACGGGCTAATAAAACAACATCTGCTTTGTTTTCCTGTATGATACTGTTTGCTTCCTGCACAGTAGTTATTAAGCCAAGGGCACCGGTCAAAATCCCTGTTGATTTTTTTATACTTTCAGCAAAACGCACCTGGTATAATGGTGTCAACGGAATTTTTAAGCCAGCCACATTTCCTCCGGTGGAGCAATCTATCAGGTCAATTGTTTTAGTTTTTACAAGTTCTGCAAGTTTTATAGAGTCAATCTCTGTCCAACCTCCCTCCTGCCATTCAGTAGCCGATATTCTTAAAAATAAAGGGTAATCCTCTGGCCATACTTTTCTAACACTTTCAATTATCTGAAGTAAAAAACGAGTGCGATTTTCAAATGAGCCGCCATACTCATCCATTCTTTTATTACTTATGGGCGAAAGAAACTCATTTATTAAATATCCGTGTGCCCCATGCAATTCAATCACCTTAAAACCTGCTTTTTTTGCCCTAACTGCAGCATTCTGAAAATCTTGTATTATGGTCTTTATTTCGTTAATAATTAGTTCCTTAGGAACAGCATCACCTTCCTTAAAGGCAATGGCGCTTGGTGCGTAAGTTTGCCAGCCACCCTCTTCTTTGGCTACGAATTTGCTTCCTTCCCAAGGGGGCAGTCCGCTGGATTTTCTACCTGCATGGGCCAATTGAATGCCGGGTATTGAACCTTGCTTTTCTATAAACCCCGTTATACGTTTTAAAAAAGGGATATGCTCATCTTTCCAAATACCTAAATCTTTTGTTGATATTCTTCCTTCCGCAGAAACAGCAGTAGCCTCTGAAAATATTAATGCAGCGCCACCAACAGCTCTGGAGCCTAAATGCACCAGATGCCAGTCATTTGCAAATCCATCTTCGCTTGAATATTGGCACATTGGAGATACAATAATCCTGTTTTTGAGTTCAATGCTTTTTATTTTTAATGGAGAAAACAACGTAGCCATATTCTTTGATTTTAAGCTTGAGACCACTCGGAAAAGTCAGTTTTTTTGATTATTAGCTTTTTTTTACCCTTAACCCTAAAGGGAAAAAGCTAAAAATCAAAAATTTACAAAAGTCCCCCTGCTTTATTTGAGTGCCTTTTTTAATTCTGCAGCTGCTTGCAATAGGGCAGATTGAGTTCCGGAAACATTGCTTAATGCATTTAACAAACCCCAGTCGTGTATCATTCCATTGTAACGGGTGGCAGTAACTTTTACACCAGCCTCATCTAATTTACGGGCATAGGCTTCGCCTTCATCTCTTAAAATATCATTTTCTGCGGTTTGTACCAAAGCAGGAGGTAATCCTTTCAATTGCTCAGTAGTAGCTTGCAAAGGTGAAGCATAAATTTCTTTCCGCTTATTTGGGTCGGTGGTATAATTATCCCACATCCACATCATTAAACTCTTAGTTAAAAAGCGGCCTTTACTAAACAGATTGTAAGATTCTGTTTCAAAGAAGGCATCGGTAACCGGCCAGAATAAAACCTGCAATTTAATTTCCGGTCCTTTTTTTTCTTTAGCCATTAATGCCACAACGGTCGCCATGTTTCCGCCTATACTGTTGCCTGCTACTGCTAATCGCTTGCCATCAACACCAATCTCTTTACCATGGTCTGCTACCCATTTAGTGGCTGCATAAGCCTGGTTAATTGCAACAGGATAATGTGCTTCGGGTGAAGGAGTATAATTAACAAAAACTGCTGCTGCCCCCGATTCTACAACTAAGTCACGTACCATACGTTCATGTGTAGGAAAATCTCCCAGCACCCATCCGCCACCATGAAAAAACATAAACACCGGTAGCATGCCTTTTGTATTTGCAGGCATAACAATGTTTAATTTAACGGTTTGTCCATCCTGAGTGATGGTTTTTTCAGTAACTGTTATGCCTGACAAATCAACTTTTACAGACGATTGTGCACCGCTCAAGACAGCCCTTGCTTCTTTAGGAGGTAATTGTTCCAGTGGCTTACCAGTTCCTGAGTTAAGTACTTTTAAGAATGCCCTGATGTTACTTTCAATATGAGGATCCTTTGCAGGATCAATACTTTGTGCTGATAATGCACCGCTTAAAGTCATTGTCATAAGGATAATTGTATATGTTTTTAAAATTGACCTTTTCATTTGGTTTTATTTTTTTAATAATTAATATGTACTATCTGATTTAACAAGCCGGAAGTAAATTTGTTTAAAAAGAAGTCAACGGGAGCAAGGTTACTTAGCAGTTATTCAACAATGAACAATTCAAAAAATGGTTCTTTAGTAAACAACTAAAATCCCAAATTTAGTTATGTGTAGACCGGCAACCACTTATCACCTGAATTTAATGGAAGGATCTTTACTAAGACTTTTATCTGAGACTCATACAATGGGAATTTTATGTACATTTTCCGGCAAACGGTCACAATTTTTCTACATAAAATCATTTGACTCAATAAACATTTCCACGTAATTTTTGTTTGAAATTGAGTATTAAGCATTAAATATTTATTATCATGAGAACAAATAGTAACAATTTTAAGAGCCCGTCCAATTTACCGGGAAAGAAATTCACGGTTAAACAAGTCCTGTTTGTTGTTTTAGCCGGCATCTTAATTACTGCAGCCTCCTGCAAAAAAAGTACTGATCCTAAAGTTACATTTAAGGCAATAATCAATGGTGCCAGTGAGACACCTGCCAATGCTTCCACTGCATCCGGAACAGCGACTCTGACATATAATAAAGACACAAAAATATTTACAGTTGTAGTAACCTTTAGTGGTATAACTGCAACAGCCTCTCACATTCATAAAGGTGATGTAGGTGTTGCGGGGCCTGTAGTATTTGGATTTACTTCACCAGTAACATCCCCTATTAATTATACCTCTGTTGCATTAGATGCCACACAAGATGCTGATCTCAATGCAAATATGTATTATGTAAATATTCATTCAGCTGCATTTCCGGGTGGCGAAATCAGGGGACAACTTATTAAACAGTAGGCTATAGCTTTATTTTACTTAACAAACGGTCTCCGGAACAGGGACCGTTTGTGATTTTATTGTTTTAATCGGTACACCATTAGTATATCTCCATGCCTTAGATAGAGTTTCCCTTTACTTATCACAGGATGTGCCCAGAATGGACCTTCTCCCTTTTTGATCTGAAATTCACTTATAACATTAAGCTTTGTGGAATCGGGTTTTACCAGACCAACATGGCCTGATCTTTCTTCATACAAATAAAGCATACCGTCTGCAGAAATTATTGAGCCCTGATTATACCACTTTGATGTCCAGAGTGTTTTGCCGGTATTCCAATCTACGCAAACCCACATATTCACGGGTTTAGACATGTGATTTGTACCATATATCATATCGCCAAGCAAAACCATTCCTCCCATCTGTGGATCAAAATTTCTATTTTCCCATACTGTTTCGACGGAATTTCCATCGGGAGAAAGCTTAAGCTTCAGGGAAACCCAATTGTATCCATTGGCTATCAGTATACAGCCATCCCTGTATATCGGAGTTATTGCATGATTTTTCATAACCCTGCCTGCAGCTGCATTTACTGAAGCATAATTTACTTTCCAGAGAATTTTACCATCGCTCGCATTGACAGCAAAAATATGGGTCCCCATTACTGTAACAATCATTTTCCTCCCGGCATACTCAATTAGTTTAGGATTAATATACTGTGGTTCTTCATCAAGGGGAGGCGCTTCCCATAAAACTTTCCCATCGTTGATATTAAAAGCAACCATAGAAGCTTTCTTACCACCTGGTGATGCAATTACCATGTTATCAAAAACAAGTGGGGATTCTGATATACCAAACATAAGCGGTTTGCTATCATACAATTTGTAATGATTTTTTGACCATTTTATTTTACCATCCGATCCAATACATACAATATCGCCACTACCACTTATCAGGAACAGATTCCCGTTATAAAATGTTGGCGTGCATCTTGTACCTGTATGGTTAGTCAACCAGGCTTTGCCATATATTGTTTCCCACTTCTTTTTGCCATCCAGAGTAAGCGAAGTAAGAACATCAGAACTGTCCTTTCTTCCTGTAACATAAACGGCATTGTCTGTAACAGTTGCTGAAGAATAGCCGTCACCCATTCCAATAGTTTCCCAGGCAAGTTCCAGTCCGGCATCAGGCCATTTTTTCAATAATCCAGTTTCATTATAAATCCCTGTCCTTCCTGGTCCGCGCCATTCAAAAAGCTGACCGAATACACAGGTCGTTGAAGTTGCGGTCAGGAAAAATATCAATAGTAATTTTGGATAAATTGTTTTCATAACTTTCAGATAATTGGATATTTAAATGAAAAAGAGCCACCCGCTGCTGCTATCGAAACAGGTCGGGGTAATATATCTGCTTTTGAAAGATCCGATGGTATCTTTGCTGAAGAAGATACTTGTATACACAACAGTATAAAAACAAGTAATGCTGTGCTTGCGAAGGATTGTTTTCTATTAATCACAGATCAGTAAATTATTTGGGATTAAGATATAGAATAAATTTATATTTCACCGTTTCAAAAACAATGTTTTTAAAATACTGTTATTTAAATATCTACCCACAATAACCTATCCTCCTTCCCCCTCTTTACGAAGTAGAGAGGGGGATCGAGGGGGTGAGTACATTTGAATCAGAAGTAGAGGTAACAAAAGTGGGTGACTACATTTGATTACAAAGTAACAACGGGAACAAAAGTGGGTGAGTGCATTTGGTAAAAACGACAGCATGTCAAATAAAAATGAATTTTCAGAAAAAACAGTTGATCCGAACCCATTCTTACAGTTCAAAACATGGTATGGTGAGCATCTGAAATCCGTGATAGCTATCCCCGAAGCTGTAACTCTTGCTACATCTTCTGCCGACGGACAGGTCTCCGCCAGGACTGTCCTGCTGAAAGATTATAATGTTACAGCATTTACCTTTTTTACAAATTATAAAAGCAGAAAGGGTTTTCAGTTATCATCAAATCCAAGGGCTGCTTTGCTTTTTTACTGGCCTGAATCAGGCAGACAGATCAGGATAGAGGGTGTAACAGAAAAAGTGTCTGAAGAAGATTCGGAATCATATTTTAAAACAAGACCCAGGGAAAGTCAACTTTCGGCCTGGACCAGTGAACAAAGCTCCGTGATTCCAAACCGCAATCATCTTGATGACCTTTATAATTTTTATAGAAATAAATATTCTGAAAAACCTGTTGACAGACCTCAGCACTGGGGGGGATTCCGGCTTATCCCGGAATGGTTCGAATTCTGGCAGAATGGTGATTTAAGGCTACATGACCGCCTGACCTACACAAAAGGAGAAGAACTCTGGATTATTAAAAGGCTGGCTCCATAAATTTCTAAGACTAAACAAGGTCGCAGGCATCGGGTGGCATCCAGTGAGCGTCTTTCCCTTCCCACTTTATATTGCACCCAATAGGGTTTGTTACAGGGACTGAAACAGGTTTCCCGCCAGTAAGCTCCTGAAGCGCCAGATCAAGATTATTAATAGTCATTTTCGAGGTGTCCCTCGGACTGTCAACTCCTCTTCCGGTATAGACAAGTTTTCTCTCATCATTAAACACATAAAAATGAGGAGTTCGTAACGCTCCATAAGCTTTTGCCACCTCTTGCGATTTGTCATAAAGATATACCCAGGGAAAGGCATGTTTCTTCATTCTTTCAACCATGTTGGGAAAACTGTCCTCAGGATAGGTGTTTTCGCTGTTTGAATTAATTCCTGCAAAAACAACACCCTTTTTGATAAATTTGTCTGCCGTTTTTCTTGTAGTTTCATCTGATCCAATTACATAGGGACAATGGTTACAGGTAAAAAAGATCACCAGATATTTGAATTTTTCAAAATCTGAAAGGCTGTATTCCTTTCCTTCTGTTGAAGGAAGTTTAAAATCAATCGCTTTCTGCCCGGGTTCTAAAGTAAAAGCCATTTTAAAATGTATTAATTATTTCCACTAACAAATATAAAATTGAAATGTTTAAAAAAGAAGGCAAGCCCCCCTGTCCAGATGACGCATGGCCGGGGGCAAAAATCACGCATTGTTAATAACCCACCATCGTTGTTAACAAGTCTGGTTTATTCTTCTGATCAATATAGGTTCATCATTGTTTATGATAAAATGTATTTATAAATAACTTAATCTTTAATATGATGAATAAGCAGTTAATCAAACCTTTACCGATAAAGAAAAATGGCAAAAACGGCCATACTATCCTGGGTCCCGTCGACAATCTTGAGATGCACTTAAGGCCTGATTGGTGGAGACGCATCTTTAATTCTATGTATCTCAAAACTGATGCAGATTTTGTTGAAGATAAACAGATTACCAGGAATGAAGTCGAATTATTTACTTCTATTCTTGATGTACCTAAAGAAAGTGCAATCCTTGACCTTGCCTGCGGACAGGGAAGACATTCCATTGAAATGGCTCAGCGTGGATTTACAAACATAACCGGTCTTGACCGGTCCCATTATCTTATTCGCAAAGCCAAATCGATGATGCAGCAGGAGGGACTGAAAATTGGTTTTAAGGAGGGTGATGCAAGAAAATTACCTTTCCCTGCCGACACATTCGATGTTGTAATGATTCTTGGAAACAGCTTTGGCTACTTTGAGAGTAATGAAGACGATATTATGATTTTGAAGGAAGTTTTCAGGGTTCTGAAACCGGAAGGAGCTTTTTTGATTGATGTTGCTGATGGTTCCTACCTTCGGAATCATTTCCAGTCGAGAAGCTGGGAATGGATCGATAAAAAATATTTTGTTTGTCGCGAACGCTCCCTATCAAATGATAATGAACGGCTAATCTCGAGGGAGATAATTTCACATGTTGAAAAGGGTATTATTGTGGATCAGTTTTATGCTGAGCGATTGTATACCTGCGATATGCTGACTGACATTTTTACAAGATCAGGTTATAAAAATATAATTTTTCATGATGCACTTGAAAGTAATTCTTTGAGGAAGCAGGACCTTGGAATGATGGAACGCCGTATCATAATGAGCGCAAAAGTATTAAAACAATGGACACCGGTAAAAATAAAATCTCATGAAGAAAAAAATGTACTGGTGCTGATGGGGGATCCCACAAAGCCTGATGTCGTTAAGCCGTCGAGTATTTTCGATGACGATGATTTCATTACTATCGACAAATTGAAAACGGCGCTGTCGTTTTTGCCTGCTAACAGGTTTACATATCTGAACTCACATAAAACCATCTACAACGATCTGCTTAAGAATAAACATAAAATTGATTATGTATTGAATCTCTGTGATGAGGGTTATAATAATGAAGCCAGGAAAGAGCTTCACATGCCTGCACTTCTGGAGATACTTGGTATTCCTTATACCGGCTCAGGACCTCAATGTCTTGCGTATTGTTACGACAAATCACTAATCCGGGGGGTTGCCAAGGAGATCGGTGTTCCGGTAGCCAGGGCATTCTTTGTGAGATCAGAAGATAATGTATTTGACTTACAAATTGATTTCCCGGTTATTGCCAAACCAAATTTTGCAGACAGCAGCTTTGGAATTACTCAGCGAAGCGTCGCAAATTCAATCGAAGAACTTAATGACGCCATTCTTAAAATCAGACATGACTTCGGATATGAAAGCTCTATACTGGTTGAAGAATTCCTTACCGGCAAGGAAATAAGTATTGGAATTATAGGAAACCCGCCGGAGTCTTATACCACTTTACCAATTATTGAAGAAGACTACTCCCAACTTCCGGAGGGTCTGCCCAAAATATGTGGTTATGAAGCAAAGTGGGATCCAGAATCTCCCTATTTTAATCTGCTTAGATCGATCCCCGCTGATTTACCGGAAGACGTGGAAAAACAAGTCATCGAAAACTGCGTAAAACTCTTTACCCGTTTGGAATGCCGCGATTATTGCCGGTTCGATTTCAGACTTGATGCCTCGGGAGTACCAAGATTACTCGAGGTTAATCCTAATCCCGGCTGGTGCTGGGATGGACACCTGGCAAAGATGGCGGCCATCAGTAATATCTCCTACTCAAGGCTTTTAGAGATGATCCTTCAGTCAGCAGAACAACGTATTTCACAAATTAAAACTGAAGAACCAGCTCATTCGACTATTAAACAGGAATTAATTCAACTGAGTGCAGGATAAACAATCAGGCTTTTTCGCTAAGTTTGGCTTGGATATACCTGAGGAATGAGATAATACTTTGCGGTTGGAAACAGAAAAGGGGGTGATCAATAAATAAATGTTCTTATGCGCAAACAATTACTTCTCATTCTAATTCTCCTCTCTGCTTTTAGTTCTTCAAATAGTCAGATTACTACACGGAAAGCAGCCAGAGCGAACCTTATTGCCAATATAGACAGTATCCTTCAATCACAGGTCAATCTTGATAAAATTCCCGGGGCTGTTATCGCGATAGAAAAGGAGAATGAGATAATATATAAGCATGCTTACGGGTATGCTCAAAAGTACGATTACAACCATCAACTTCTCACTCCTCCGGAGAAAATGACCGTCAGCCATCTTTTTGACATTGCTTCTCTCACCAAAGTTATTGGCACTACAACCTCTATCATGTTATTGTTCGACAGGGGGCTTCTTAAAATTGAAGATCCTGTTTACAAGTTTATTAAAGCTTTTGACACTCCTGATAAAAAAGGTATCACCATAAGGCATCTTCTGACGCATACTGCCGGTCTCTATGAGTGGTATCCTCTTTATTACCGTGCTTTCAATAAAGAAGAAAGTTATAAATTAATAGGAGAACTCCCCCTGATGTTTCCTGTTGGAGCACAACGCCGGTACAGTGATCTGGGTTTTGTTATTCTTGGTGAAATAGTAGAAACCATATCCGGCTTACCACTCGAAAAATTCATGCAACAAAATATTTTTCTTCCGCTTAAGATGAAAAGCACAACATATAACCCTCTTACAAAAGGTAATTTTAAAAAAATAGCAGCCACTTCGCATGGTAATCCTTATGAAAAAAGAATGGTTTATGATTCAACTCTGGGATTTAAAATGAAGGAGATTGATCCCGGACAATGGACAGGATGGCGTACCTATACTCTGAAAGGGGAAGTTAATGATGGAAATGCCTGGTATGCCAATAGTGGAATATCCGGTGCAGCAGGATTATTTTCTACGGTTGATGACCTTCAGAAACTTATTAATATGCTGGTTAATAAAGGGAAAGCTGGTTCGGTTCAGTTTATTTCGGAAAAAACCGTTCAGATTTTTTTAACAAAAGATAATTTCAATAATGGCCTTGGCTGGATGATGGATCCTGATAATTCTTTCATGAAAAACGGACCCGATGGAACTTTTGGGCATACCGGATTTACAGGACCCAGCATCTCTGTTATACCAAAATACGGCTTATCAGTAATACTGTTAATCAACCGTCAGAATACAGGCCTGTTAAAAACTGGTGAATATTATAATGTAAATCCGATCCGCCTTCAGGTATTCAATGCAATATTAAAATACCAAAGAGAGATATCAGGACAATAAAGAACTTTTACCTCTGGATCCTTTTCGAAAATGATAACTGAAAGAAGAACCTGAAATACCTGATCCCCGAAAGGAATAATCCTAATCCGATTCCGTTATAAAGTATTGAAAGGTACGGTTTTGGTATCGATGAATGTCTTAGCCCAATCCCCGTTGATACCATTATAAGAACAATAATATAGCTTTTCCAGGTCATGAATGAAAACAGACACTTTTTTTCTGTGAGTGGTAAAAGTCTCTTCAGGTTTTTGTCTGCAATCTTCAAGAATCCAAAATGATGAATAAGTATTCCAGACAAAAGTCCGGCAGTATAAAAATAAAACTGTTCCTTCACATTAACTGACGATAACCATAAAACAGCATATCTTACCAGCATAATCCCTACTCCACACCACATAAGCCCTGCAAGCAGAACAAGAATTCTTTTATCAACACTAGGTGTAAACTTCTTGATATTCATGGGTAAAGAAACTGATTCATTCTATTATTATTAACTTTAGGCACTTTAGACACTTTAGACACTTTAGGCACTTTAGGCACTCCAAACTCCAGGCTGATATTCATATTACATTATTCAATATTAGCAAAGCGGAAGGGTGTAATTTCTGAGTTTTGGTGTTCGGTGTGGCGCTTCCGTATCAGTTCTATCTTCAGTACAAATCTATTGATTCTAAAATGATCTGGAAAATTCCGGTAAAGAAACTGATTCATTCTATTATTATTAACTTTAGGCACTTTAGGCACTTTAGGCACTTTAGGCACTTTAGGCACTTTAGGCACTTTAGGCAACTTTAGGCACTTTAGGCACTCCAAACTCCAGGCACTGATTAGTTACATTATTTCAAATATGTTAAACATTAAGAATTTTTTTAATGCTTTTGGATTTTTCAGGGACCTGAAAAGAAAAGACCACAAACCTTCTCTCGGAGGCCTTGATATTTTCAAATATATTGGCCCGGGGTTGCTTGTAACTGTCGGATTCATCGATCCTGGTAACTGGGCTGCAAATATTGCGACAGGATCAGAATTCGGGTACACATTACTATGGGTTGTATCTCTTTCTACAATAATGCTGATTGTTCTACAGCATAACGTTGCCCATCTGGGAATTGCTACAGGCCTTTGCCTGTCAGAAGCAGCAACCATATATTTAAAACCCTGGATCTCAAAGTCAGTTTTATCATTTGCTGTTCTGGCATCTGTCGCTACTTCACTTGCTGAAATTCTCGGTGGTGCAATTGCTTTAAATATGCTTTTTGAAATTTCTATAAAGCTTGGGGCTTTACTGGTGACTGTCTTTGTAATGATAATGCTGTTTTCAAATTCTTATAGGAAAATCGAAAGATGGATCATCGGGTTTGTTTCTATTATCGGACTTTCATTTTTATATGAATTATTCCTGGTTAAAGTTGATTGGATCCAGGCAGGTATATCATGGGTCAAACCTTCTTTTCCCGAGGGTTCTATATTATTGATAATGAGTGTTCTTGGGGCTGTTGTAATGCCGCATAATCTTTTTCTTCACTCAGAAATAATACAAAGTCGTCAATGGAATCTGCAGGATGAAAAAATCATTAAAAAACAACTCAGATTCGAATTTGCGGATACATTGTTTTCAATGATAATCGGCTGGGCTATTAACAGTGCAATGATATTACTGGCTGCTGCTACATTTTTCACAAAGAGCCAAAGAGTTGATGAGCTGCAACAGGCTAACAAGCTCCTTGAACCCTTACTTGGACCGAACGCTTCAGTTGTGTTTGCACTGGCGCTTCTTTTTGCCGGAGTGGCTTCATCTATTACATCCGGAATGGCAGGAGGTTCAATAGTCTCAGGAATGTATAAAGAACCTTATGATGTCAAAGACAATCACTCAAGAATAGGAATTATTATCTCACTGGCAGTAGCTCTTTTTATGATCTTTTTTATAGGAAACCCATTTAAAGGCCTTATATTGTCTCAGGTATTTTTAAGCATTCAGCTTCCTTTTACCATTGCAATACAGGTATACCTCACTTCATCAAAAAAAGTTATGGGTAAATATGCCAACAGCCGGTTTCTGATTAGTCTATTATTGGTGATAGGCAGCATTGTTACCTTATTAAATTTTAAATTGCTGTTTGATTTTCTAAAAGGATAGAACACTGAAATTTTCTTTATGTCAGATAAACAATATAATATTGGTCTGGTTTTAAGTGGTGGTGGAACAAGAGGTTTTGCACATCTGGGAGTAATCCAGGCATTAAATGAGGCCGGAATCTTTCCCGATGTAATATCCGGAACCAGCGCTGGAGCATTGATTGGTGTATTATACGCTGATGGCTATACCCCGCTGGAGATAATGAAGTTGATGAATAGCAGCAGCCGTCTCGATTTTATGCGTCCGGCATTACCAAGGGAGGGGCTGCTCCAGATTAACGGAATAATTAAAATTTTAAAAACAAACTTGCGCTCAAAAAATTTCAATGAGCTTAAAATCCCATTATTTGTCTCTGCCACTGACCTGAATAACGGAAAATCTGTTTATTTTTCCGAAGGAGATTTATTTGATCCGGTTATTGCATCAGCAAGCATACCTGTACTCTTTCAACCTGTAAAAATTGGGGATATTTCTTATGTTGATGGTGGAGTTCTTGATAATCTGCCAATCAGACCCATCGAAAATAAATGCAGGATACTTATTGGTTCTTTTGTGAATCCGGTAGGTTATATGAAAAAAATCAGCGGATTGATAAATATTGCTGAAAGAACATTTATGCTCAGTATGTCGAAAGAAATTTACGAAAAAGCAAAGAAATTCGATCTCTTTATTGCTCCGCTGGCGCTCAGAAATTACAAATTTCTCAATCCTGAAAAAGCTCAGGAACTATTTGAGATTGGTTATAATGCAACAAATCAAAAGCTGGAAGAAATTGGCATCGCCGTTTTACTTGGTCTGAACCCTGTATAAGTGACAACTGAATGTGTGATTTACTTTTTAATTAGCGAATAAAGGTTTTTAATTTCTTCTTCCCATAACGATTCTTCGGGGGTTTCAAGAATTAATGGCATATTATCAAATCTCCCGTCATTCATTATCATTCTGAAAACATCCGCCCCGAGAAACCCCTTTCCAATATTATCATGTCTGTCGACTCTTGTGGCCAGTTCCTTCTTTGAATCATTAATATGAATTCCCTTCAGGTAATTAAACCCTATAATATTATCAAGTAAAGTGAATGTCTCAGCATATCCTTCAGGTGATTTAATATTATATCCTGAAGTGAAAGCATGACATGTATCAATACAAATTCCGACCCTCGATTTATCATCAACTTTATCTATCATATACCTTAGCTGCTCAAATTTATATCCCAAATTTGTTCCCTGTCCGGCAGTATTTTCAATAACTGCAGTGACACCTTTTGTCTTATCAAGAACAATGTTTATAGATTCTGCGATCCGATTCATACATTCCTCTTCGGTGATCGTCTTCAGGTGACTACCCGGGTGAAAATTCAATCTGTCAAGTCCCAGTTGCTCACATCGTTGCATTTCATCAAGAAAAGAGGCTCTCGATTTTTCCAAAGGTTCTTTCTCCGGGTGTCCGAGATTAATCAGGTAGCTGTCGTGTGGCAAAATCTGAAATGGCTTGTAGTCATACTTTTCACAATTATCCCGAAACGCTTTAATGCTTGCCATGGTCAATGGATTTGATGACCATTGTCTCTGATTTTTGGTAAACAGGGCAAAGGCCTTTGCTCCTATTGCATTTGCATTAACCGGAGCGTTTTCTACTCCCCCGGCAGCGCTTACATGTGCTCCTACATATTTCATGGCACTTATCATAACTTAGTTTGGAAATTAAAATTTTAATACTGATGGATTGATCACTAAAATCTTTGAACAATATAACAAAAACTATTCTCTTATGTTTATATTATAAATTTGAAAAAGTATAAGGATAATGTTAATTTTGCATTGAAACCTTTAAACACATCAAGATAAATGGCAGATTTAAACAGCAGTGTCCCAACTCCACAGGGAACGAAAAAAAGCAATCCGGTTGGTATGAT
>JANYIW010000280.1 GCA_025358645.1 Bacteroidales bacterium | reverse complement strand
TATAGTCTGGTTCGGAGAAGAGGTTCCAATGATGGATCAGGCGTTAAATCTTACCGGAGACGCTGATATTTTTGTTGTGGCAGGATCATCATTGAATGTCTACCCTGCGGCAGGTTTAATAAGCTATGCTCCTGCTAAAGCATCACTGTGGCTCATTGATCCGAAAGATGTGGTTGTTCCTGGTAACAGGAAAGTGGAGGTAATAAAGGAAATGGCTTCGACAGGTGTTGGGATACTGACAGATAGGTTGATGAAGATCTACAATAGATGAAAGCTCTAATGTACTCGCCCCCGGCCCCTCTCTACTTCGTAAAGAGGGGAGCTAATCTAATGGATTTTATATATTAACTTAAATATTGTTAGCATGGGAAAATCACGGCATTTTGATTTTATGGAAGTAAAAAAGATTCAATAAACTTCCCCCTCTTTACGAAGTAGAGAGGGGGAAAGAGGGGGTGAGTACGTTAGAATCAGAAGTAGAGAGGGGGAAAGAGGGGGTGAGTACGTTAGAATCAGAAGTAGAGAGGGGGATTGAGGGGGTGAGTACGTTAGAATCAGAAGTAGAGAGGGGGATTGAGGGGGTGAGTACGTTTGAATAACGATTACCTATCTTTGCTCATTAAACTTTATACCATGAAAAAACTTGTCATATTAACCGGTGCCGGAATGAGCTCGGAGAGCGGCATAAAAACCTTCAGGGATTCCGGAGGACTATGGGAAGAGTATGACGTAAGCGAAGTTGCAACACCTGAGGCCTGGGTGAAAAACAGGAATCTGGTATTGAGATTCTATAATGAAAGAAGGCAGCAACTGGCATCGAGCAAGCCTAATGAAGGACATTTGGGATTGGCCCGTCTGGAAAAATATTTTGATGTGCAGATAATCACACAAAACATTGATGATCTGCATGAAAGAGCAGGAAGCACTAAAATCGTACATCTTCACGGTGAGCTCACAAAAGCCAGGAGCAGTATTGATCCATCGCTCATTTATGATATTGGTTATAAGGATATCAAACCGGGTGACAATTGTGAAAAAGGGAGTCAGCTGCGTCCGCATATAGTCTGGTTCGGAGAAGAGGTTCCAATGATGGATCAGGCGTTAAATCTTACCGGAGACGCTGATATTTTTGTTGTGGCAGGATCATCATTGAATGTCTACCCTGCGGCAGGTTTAATAAACTATGCTCCTGCTACTGCATCACTCTGGCTCATTGATCCGAAAGATGTTGTTGTTCCTGTTAACAGGAAAGTGGAGGTGATAAAGGAAATGGCTTCAATAGGGATTGGTGTTCTGACAGAGAGGCTGATGAAGATCTACAATAGATGAAAGCTCTAATGTACTCGCCCCCGGCCCCTCTCTACTTCGTAAAGAGGGGAGCTAATCTAATGGATTTTATATATTTACTATAAATATTGATTATATGGGTAATTCTAGGCATTTTGATCTTATGGAAGTAAAAAACATTCAATAAACTTCCCCCTCTTTACGAAGTAGAGAGGGGGAAAGAGGGGGTGAGTACGTTTGAATCAGAAGTAGGGGAAAAAATGGGGGTGAGTATGTTTGAATCAGAAGTAGGGGGATCGAGGGGCTGAGTACGTTTGAATTCACTATCTTTGCACTACATTTCAATTACAATGATGGATCCATCAAATCGAAACCGAAAGATAGTTCTCGCAATTACCGGCGCCAGCGGTTCAATATATGCATTTAAGCTGCTGGGTAGACTACACGAGTTACGGGCTCCTGTGAAAGAGATTGCCGTTATTTTTTCAGATACCGCAAAGGAGATATGGGAGACAGAGATTGGGTCAAAATTTCACGACGAAGGCTCTGCGAAGGAATATAATAACAAAACATATTTTGCCCCGTTCGCTTCAGGATCCTCGCAATACGATACAATGATTATCTGTCCTGCATCGATGGGAACTACCGGACGGATAGCTAACGGAACTTCTGATGATCTGATTGCCCGTGCAGCCGATGTGATGCTGAAAGAAAGAAGAAGGCTCATCATTGTCCCACGCGAGGCGCCCTATAGCCTGATACATATTAATAATATGAAAAACCTTACCCTGGCCGGAGCGATAATTTGTCCGGCAACACCATCGTTTTACAGTAACCCCAAAACTATTGACGATCTTGTTATGACCGTAGTTGACCGGATTATTGATCTCGCTGGATTTGACAGTAATGGTTTCAGATGGATGAAAAATGATTGACAGCAGAGTTATACGTTTCTTCAGGAAACACCATGTTCTTACTATAGCAACCACAGTTGAAAATGAACCCTGGTGTGCAAATTGCTTTTATGTATATCTCGAAGAAGAAGACGCCCTGGTATTCACAACTGATATTGATACCCGTCATGGGAAAGAGTTCATAAAAAATCCCCGGGTCGCAGGATCGGTTGTCTTAGAGACAATGGTCATTGGTAAGATACGGGGAATTCAGTTCCAGGGCATAGTTTCGGAACCGGAAGGTGAAATGTTGTCAAAAGCCAAATGGGCTTATCTTAAGAAATTTCCTCCTGCTGTCTTGATGGATACTCATCTCTGGATGGTCAGACTCACTTTTATAAAGATGACTGATAATCGATTCGGGTTTGGAAAGAAGGTGTATTGGCGTAATGAGTTATAACTTTCTTTTTCTTGATAAAAAGAAAGTAACCAAAGAAAAATCAGGGCTGCAGCCGCTATAAACCCAACCAACAATCATATCGATACTTAACATTCTAACTTACAGAGCGGGGGCAAACCGGAAATGGTGCGAAATTCAGTTAAAACGGTTGCGCCATTATGGCTGGTGTAGCAGGCGCCCGTTTTGGCTGAATTTGTCATTTCCGGCCTCTTTTTCTTTGGTTCGTTTCTTTTGGAGGGG
>JANYIW010000265.1 GCA_025358645.1 Bacteroidales bacterium | reverse complement strand
GGTCCCTTCAACTATACCTAATCCATAAGTCACTGTACCGGGACCTACAATTGTATTTATATCCTGGAAACCAGTAATTGCTGAACCTGGGCTAACACCCAAGTCGCCTGTAATAAGTGATTCGCCTGCATTAGTGACCGTTTCTCCGCCTAAGACAGCAAAAGTGGCTGCAGCACCGAGTGGCACTGGCATGTACACCTGAGTCTGATGACCCTTAGTTGAACCTGAGAGAGGTGAGCCAGGGTTATTTCCCGACCACTCATTTTTATTACAACCTGTAAATAATGCAACCATTGCTATAGATGCTATTGCCAAGGTTGCTAAATGTTTTTTGATTTCATTTTTTTAATTTTAAACTGTGAAAATATCTTCACATAACAAAGGTAAAGTACTTAATTTTGTGAAGAGTTATATAATAATTAAATTGAGTTGTAATATTCACACAATCGAAGTTGCAATCAGGATCCTCATATTTTCGAGCCGGGATGAGCGTAAAATTGAGTTGTCATATGAAGAGCATCGCTGGTTTGACATACGTCGCTGGAAAATAGCTCCTGTAGTTATGAACACACCCGCAACAAGAATGGATGTCAGGAAAAACATTACTACCGGTGTAAGTACCTTCACTGTACAAACTATGTACCAGAGAGCTTTTTCAGATAAAAATTATCTTTAACCAATCCCACAGGCGGAGATTGAAAAAAATGCAAATTTAGTCCAGAACCCGGGTTTACTAATGAAATAATTTATAAATTTATCGCGGCAAATGTTCAACTGAAAACAGTTCAACTTTGCCCTGATATTATTTTAGGGATGATTTGACACAAATTTTAATTAAATCCAAACATTATATGAAAATGAAACATTCTATATCTCTGTTTTTATGTCTCTTAATATTTTCTCAGTTCAAGGTTTCAGCAACTCCCATGACTGATAGATCGTCTTCCTCCTCCGGAATTTCAGACAGCCTTCCTCTTGTTCTGACAAAAAACCGTGCAGACCTGATTGAAAGCAAGTTAAGGCATGAGGCGCTGTTGAAATTTGCAGAACATGAACTTCCTGATAACCCAAAAGAATGGGAAACATACAGGGTAACCCTAAAAAATGAGATACTTAAAAAAGCTGGGGTTAAAATTGATCATAATCTTCCCTTGAATATAAAGGAAACCGGAACAATTCAAATGAAAGGCTATAGTGTTAAAAATATAGCCTTCCAGACTCGTCCAGGTGTTTATGCTACTGCCAACCTTTATATTCCGGATGGAAAAGGACCATTCCCCGGAGTTATCAATATGCTGGGCCACTGGCAAAAAGGGAAGATCGATCCCTCAGGCCCGCAGGCAGTAGGACATAGTCTGGCAGTAAATGGATATGTTTGTCTGACTATTGACCCGTGGGGTGCCGGAGAAAGAAGCACCATACACGGTGTATTTGAATATCATGGAGCAAATCTCGGCGCTTCTTTAATGAATATCGGGGAATCTTTGCTGGGAATTCAGGTATCTGACAATATGAGAGGAGTAGATCTGTTATGCTCGCTACCTTATGTTGATCCTAAAAATATCGGGGCAACAGGAGCCAGTGGCGGTGGAAACCAGACTATGTGGTTAGCAGCTCTAGATGAACGTGTTAAAGCAGCGGTCCCGGTTGTAAGTGTAGGATCATTTGAATCTTATATTATGAGATCAAATTGTATCTGTGAACTTATGATCGATGGATTTACTTTAACGGAAGAGGCGGGAGTGCTGGCACTTGCGAATGCAATAATGCCGTGCAACCATCAAAAAGATTCGAACCCGACATTTTTTCCCTCCGAAATGATGCGCACTTATACAAATGCACGACAGGTATTCAAAATGATGGGAAAGGAAAATAATATTACCTACAGGGTGTTTGATCTTACTCACGGTTATATGACCGAAGACCGAGAGGCAATGCTCGGATGGTTTGACTTTCATCTTAAGGGAATTGGCAATGGTCAACCGAGAAAAGAAATTCCTTTTGAACAGGTTCCTGAAGAAAAAATGATGGTGTTCCCGAAAGGCCAGAGAGATGCAAATGTTATAAGTACAGATGAGTATTGCAGAAAGAAAGGAAATGAATTAAGAACAGCTTATCTGAACAATAAATCATTTAATACGGACAATAAAAAGAAAGAATTGGTCAATATCATACGGCTAAATGAAAAATCAGAACTGAAAGAAGTACACCATTATTCAAAAATTAACGGTTGGGAGAGACTTGCCCTGGAAACCTCTGATAATAAATTAGTACCTGTGTTGATCTTTGCACCGGTTAATAAGTCGCTCGGGTATGGTATTGTTTGTAATCCCGGTGGAAAAAATGCTATTTCGCTTGCTTCAGTTGATGAATTGAAGAAAAAAGGATTAGGAATTGTGATAGTTGACCTGACAGGAACAGGCGAAGCTTTCTCAAAAAGCGACCAGACAGCTGATAAAAGTATGGTACTACACACCTTGTCACGTTCAGAGCTATGGTTGGGAAGAACAATACTCGGAGAATGGGTAGAGGAATTAAATCTGGTAACCGGATTATTAAAGTCTGATTATAATGCAGAGAAGATAACTATCGACGGAACTAACGAAGCAGGACTTGCCGGATTATTTTGCAGTGCTCTTGAAGGAAATGTTGATGAGATAATACTTCGTGATTCACCGATTAGTTACCTTTTTGATAACAGACAATCTGTTGATTTTTTCAGCATGGCTATCCACCTTCCGGGATTTCTTAACTGGGGAGATGTTTCATTAGCGGCTGCCTTAAGCGGGAAAAAGGTAACATTTATCAATCCTGTTACAATGTCGGGTCAACCAATAAAAGCTGACAAATTAAAAGAATTCAAAATAGAATTTGACAAATTAAGAGTCGCCTGCAAACAGCCCGGGTTAACGGTTTTTAATTGACTTCTTAGATAATAACATTGGTAAATGCCCTATTAAAATTACATAATAATGAAAAGTAATCGCAGAGGTTTTATTAAACTAACCGGGATGACTGGTATTGGTCTTGCAGGTGTCGGAATGTTGCCGGGCTTTTCCAAAGAACCGGTAATTAAACCAGAATTAGCTGTTCAGGACAAACCTGCTTTAACATTTGTACCTTTAAATCGTTATCACTGAAAAACAAGAAGAGCTGTGGTGTACTCCTACAGGCCAGGTAAGTGATACCGCCGCTCGTACTGTCTACTCATTCAGTAAGGAGGCATCAATTGCATTGAAATCAAAACGGGCCAATCTGAAAGGAGAAGAATTGAAGAAAGCAGTTTCTGAAGCATTAAAAATTCCCTCACTGGAAGGAGTACCACACTTTCGTGTCCTGAGTACCGGACAGAACCGGAATTATCCCAGGAAATTTGCTGCAAGCTATATTGCTATCGGATAATGTTGTACAGGTGACTCTTAAGAATGCACTCACAAGCTATAGCGATATAGCTGAAACTGAAATGTATAAATGGCCTCTTGAATCATTTGTCCCGGGTGTGTTAAAGATATTTGACATGCCTGACTGCTACCGCTCACTTGAAAGTAAAAAGCTGCGGATCGTAGATCCAAGGGATGCATTGGCAGAACAGAAAGCCTGATTAAACAACTAGTGTCATGTCAACGATCATATGACGGATAAAGTCTTTTCAGTCTGATGCGGGCCTTCTGCCTCTGATTACTGAAAAGTTGTTTTACCTGATTGTTTACAAATATTTCTTAGTTTTTCAAATTCAGTTTGATATTCTTTTAGTTTGCTATCGTTAAGGGTTTGCCCAGATATTGTCAAAGGATTAATAAATTTAATGTTCTTCCCGGTGAGGGCTGCCACCAATGAAACATCACCCCAGTTAAGGAAACCAGGTAAGAAAACAGCATTGCTGTAGAAATCTATATTTTCCCTGTTATCATATAAATAACTTATTGGAGCATCGCGGAGAATAACATTATCTATATTTCCTTCCAAAACACCCGCAAACAATCCTGCAAGTCCGGCTTCTTTAGTTCCATCAATAGCTATTTTTTGTGCTTTGTTCCCGGATCTCAGAAATTGAGTTATCACGTCAAGTTCTTTTACCCATTCTCCCAAAACGGTTTTTCCTAACCAGAATTCTGACCTGACAAGAGTGCGAAGTCTTCCTTTTAAATAGTCAAAACGCAATGAAGCCAGAGAAGCTTCTCCTGTACCGGAAAGGTCTGGAATTGCAATTCCCAAACCTGATTTTGTATATCCCTCAATTAAACCAGCCGAAATATTGTCTTTGCCTCCGGAGTTGATGATAATCACATATTCCCCCGAATTGCCTGAGGGTGTTTGGAACAATAGCGGAATGAGCTTATTATCAGTTGTTTCTAATCCTACCCTGACCCAGCCAGCCATACCAGAATACTTATGTACTTCTTTCAGGACTGATTTTTCATTTAACCGCAGAATATTCCGTAATTCCTTTTTCTTCTGATTTAAATCAAATGATTTTGTATTCAGCAAAACAGCTTTCAATTCCTTTCCTCTCTTTTTACAATATTCTTCAGTACCTATTACATTTGCATCTCTTTGGCCTATGGGAAAAACCATTAACTTTTCTTCAGGAAGCTGTTTAAATGGAATTTCCTTTTTAGAGGCGCCGTTACCTATACCTTTAAGATGTAAATCGAACCATCCGAGCATTGCTTCACGATCCTCTTTCATATATCCATGAACCAGATCGAACAATTCGTAAGATATATTGTTTTCAACCCCGAGCATTTTAAATACTGGTTTGACATTGTTATAGCTCCGCAACATTTCTGCGGGATTAAAGGCGAGATTTTCATCTTTTTTATGATTGCACATTTTTATTGCCCTGGGAGCCACCAATGCCAGTATGCCTGATTCTTCGGTAAAAGTAAGTGCATCAATTACCACTTCACAAATGCAAGGTGTACCCAGAATATAAGATCCAAAGGTACCAACACTTACAATCGGAACGGATGCTTTAATCCGTTCATCCATGGCGGTAAGCCACATGGTTTGATTTCCTCCTCCGCTGGCTCCTGTTGCCCCGATCTTATCGGGTTCCACATAAGACAATGAAGAGAGCAGATCAACTCCTCTGATATTGTCAGAAAGCTCAATACCCATTAATGTTTCCCCGACGTTAAGAAGCGCAGAACCAAGATTATTCCCATCACCGTGATCTTCAAAAATGCCATGCACAGTGGTTCTTTCTCCTGAGCCCCAGGGATCCACAGTCAGGCAAACATATCCATTAAGAGCCAGGCTATGACCGACTCCCTGAGCGCCGGTGGAATCAATTTTACCTTTCAGCCAATGCCCAAGCATATTAATTACAGCCGGAAATGGCCCCTTCCCATCAGGAATAAAGAGATTTGCCGTAGTATAGATCCCATGACGGGTCTGAAAGACTATGTTTTTAATGGAATAACCATTCATCTTTATAGTACCCGTCTCCTTAATATTCAATGGTAATTTGTGATCATAAACAACTCCGGTTTCCCGTATGATCTCACTTCTAAGCCTTGTACGATATATTTCCAAATCCTTTAAATTACCTGGAATTTGATGTACTCCGAATTTCATTGCAGCCTCAAGTCTCAGTTTATTATCGATAATATCAGCACGGCTTTTGGAAAAAACAGATGGTAAAGTGTCTGTGCTTTCAGCTCTAGAGTAAAATATATCCTCACTTAATGTGTTATTGGCTATTAAAGGGATGTTAATTAATATAATGCCAAGACATAATTGAATAATTCGTTTCATATAGTTTTTCTTATGCGGTTTACAAAATCTTATCATAGCTCAAATATCCAGTCAAAATCTACAAAAACTTTAAGATGTTAACATAGATTGAAGCAGAATTGGCCTCAGACTATGCATAACTTTTCCAGCGAATTGCCCGGTGTTATTACATCCAACCTGAACCCTTTTATCATATTTTGCAAATACTTTTAGCATAGCTGAGCCCAAAGCGCTCTGTTTAAGAAATTCTCTTCGTTTTGTCATTTTATTTATTCTGTAACTAATCAGTGCCTAGAGTTTGGAGTGCCTAGAGTGCCTAGAGTGCCTAAAGTTAATAAAAACTGATTAGATTCTTCTATAATCAGCGATTACACTTAATGCTTGTAACACATTTTGATTATTTTTTATGGCTGTGTCAATAATGTACCTTAGGATGGCGAAGTTTTCAGCAGCGCTAAATAGTTTGAACTGTCCGGATATTTTTTGTTTAACCTTGACATTTCTATTCTTCGATGATTATTTGATCAGATGTTTTCATATCTTATACTACAAAACTAACCCTGAAATCCAATATATCAAAGAACGTAATCGCCTAGTTACCAACTCTAAAAATTATATGTGTTAATATGTGTTCGTTTTAAAAAAATGGCTCTATTATGAAAAATAAATATGTTAATCCAGCAAAGAAAATTGTTAATAACACTTGATTTTTTAACTTTAGGCGCCTGCCTACCGGCAGGCAGGCGGCAGGCAGGCTCTAAACTTTAGTTCAATTTAAGTACTGATTAGTTACGAAATTTTAAATTAAACTTATGGCGTGGAAACCGTATGTATTGACCATTTTTGTCCGGGGAGACTTCAAACATCAAAACACTTAAAGGCAAACGACTAACTCCAGTTAAATATAGTTAATTAACTCCGGCTAAAGGTGTTCGCAGTTACTGGCTTTCCGGTTAATCAACATCCCCTATTTATTAATATGAATAAATTGATGTGGCTCCAGCGCTTTACGGGTAATTTTTAATGTTTTAATCAAACCGCTATAATAATTAAGCCGGTTCATTCTTCCGCCAATCGAAACTTTTCCCACTTTATTTAGTAATTTTTCGGTGAAACCAATTACTCCAGTTGTTTCCAGGATACCATTTACGTATGTTTTAAATGTATTGTCTTTATAAGTCAAAGCGGCATGGGACCATTCACCGACAGGATGCGTCAGTGTATTGTTTACAAGGGTTCGTTCGCCCGTATCAGTCATTAAATATCCATCCAGATACCACTCTTTTTGGGGCGTTAACCGGAGTTCAATCATAATTCTTCTGGCTAAAGGCCATCCAGACAAAGTATCAGCGGGGTCCTGAAAGTGAATAAAACGGGGTTGATTACTGATATCATAGGCAGGATCAGCTTTAAATATTACCTCGATTGTAAATTCTTTAGCGTCCCCAAGTGGATTATTATCTACCAGCAACCTGTCGTCGATACCATCAAATTTAATAGCTTTCCCCCTGTCGGTTTTTACAATTTCAGGATCACCGAAAACCTGAACCTTATGTCCACCTATCTTTTTCAATGACTTCAATTCCCATACTTCAGAATATGAACTGTCAGGTTCTGCAGCATAAGAAACAGTAAAAAAGCAATTAAGCAAAATCAATACGCAAAATCTGACCAACGATTTGGACGTGCGCAGTTCCACACGCTCAAATTTAGTTTTCATAAATAAATATTTAAGTGTTCATACATAATTTGAATTATTCCTCCTGCTGTAGCAGCAGATTCTTTAATAAATTTCCGACGATGAATTGTTTTCATAATTTAACATTTTTTAAAATGTTAGTCATTTTGCTCGACATTTTTATCAATCCCTTGTTTTGATATAAATATTATCAGAGTGCATTCTGCAAAGACAGGAATAATGCACGAAAATTATTCAAATACCTTATAGGTTCACAACTCTCTGGTGATACTTCAATATCGCAATAACCTTTATATCCTGATTTACTGAGAAGGCTGAAAAGTTCACGCCATGGATAAGCAGTAGATAAATCACGTAAATGGATGCACCTTATTCTGTCTTTTACCATATTGAACTGGGCCTCAAGACCCATACTTTCATAACCTTTCGGTAACCCTTCGCCGGTATAGTCGCTATCCGAGCAATTCCAGATAATATATACATTAGGATTATTAGCATAATCCAGTATCTTTTTTATGACAGGTATATTTTCAGTACCCTGTCCATGCTCTTCTAACCGTACCTCAACGCCAAGGTTATGGCCAGCATTTGCACACTCTGAAACTGATTTCCCTATCTGCTCCATTATCTTTTCCCTGTCCTTTTCACCTTCTTTTGGTACGGCATTGGGAAATACACGAATACCCAGCGCTCCTATATCTGAAGCCAACTGGAGGTAAGCCTTGGTTCCTTCAATGTTTTTCCTTAATTCAGCCTGGTCGGTATAATGGTAATTGAATGCACTTGCCAGGCTGATAGCTAAGCCTGCATCCTGAAAACGTTTTTTTACTGCGGCACGTTCTGCAGATGATAATGTAACCTCAACTCCATGAGCGTGGGTAGTACGCAGTTCCACATGCTCAAGTTTAGTTGTTTGTAAATTTTTAATTATCGTATCTATATCCCAGGATGCCCCTATCATATAGGTCATTAGTCCCAGTTTCAGTGGATCTTTGTTCAGAGAAAAGGCGCTTTTCTCCTTTTGTGGTCCGGATGCTGCTGCATTTAAACCTGGAAGCACAACTGCTGCTGCTGAAAGAGCTGCTGTATTTAAAAATTTCCTTCTGGAAAAATTTGTTTTCATAAAGTTTTATTCAAAATTAATATTAATTATCAAATTAACTCTTAGTTAACCTTAATCCCGAGTAATCCGGCCATTGTGAGACCCCATATTTTAGCTCTTGTTGAGTCAGGAAGATTGTTTGCATCAAGCATCTTGTTGAACCGTCTGATATTTTCACGCAGTGCGGTTTCGTCGGGACCTTCGTCAGTCAGCTCTTTCCAGCGGCCAAAAGACACAGGCCATGGCATGATATTTTGTATATGTCTCAACAAATTGCTTTTCCCATTCCTCAGTAGGCCTAGAATGCTGGTGACTGTTTATGACTAACTGAGGAGTCGAATAGTTTGGCTCATAGAAATCGGCTTTCGGTTCAGTACATCGATTGACGCAATGTCGTTGGGATTGATATCCGCCATTGCCCCGGGATAAATAACTCCATCCATAACGATCAATAGACTTGAAAATCAGAGCTAATTCTTCAATAATCGATCAACCAGCCATTTATAAGTTTTTTCCCTCATCTCAGGAGAGAACCTGTTATAATCATCGGGAGAAAATAACTGAAGGTTGTCTGCAGAACCATATAATCCATAGATTTTCGTGGCCTGATCAACGCAATAGATGACATCCTGAAGTATTGCATCTTTATCCATTACAGGTGCAATGACCAAAACAGGCCTTGGGGCTATGCAGGCCAGTATTTCATGAAAATCATAAGGTATTCTGGCTTCGTTACCTACGAAGAACCCTAATCGTGGTAACAGTCCATGAAGATGTGAGTAAGATTTAATCCCTTCAGTACCCATATCCGGAGTATTCAGACGCATGGGTGTAAATCCGGCAACAGATATAACTCCAGCTATCCGTTGGTCCAATGCGGCAGCATACAAACCAACAGTTGCTCCAAGTGAATAACCCGCAACAAATATTTTTGAACTGTCTATAAAACCAAGATTTGCTAACGCATCAACAGCTCCCCTTACGTCAACAACCATTTTTCCCATCTTTGACCAGTGAGGATAACGGTTATAAAAACGTGTCCCCTCTTCAATCCGGTTACCAAACCCGATCATATCGTAGACAAAAACAGCAAACCCGCTATCAACCATTGACCGCAACATAGACTCAACCTGATGGTATGAATTGAAACCTTTAGAATAATCATATTCATGAAGATATATCACTACAGGTAAATCCGTGCTTTTCAGATCTCCCTTATCATCACTTGGATAATACAAATAACCAAATAATTGATCACCAAAGCCATTATAAGGGCTTATAGGCATCCTTCCCATCTTTGCAGTTGCCTGTGGACGTACCAGAAATGATCCAAAGCTATTTTCATCTACTGTACCTTTGCTGAAACGCCCCGGACCCGGATTGATTACTCCTGAAGGCTCATCACCAAGAGCCCACAGAATATTCTGTTTTATGTCAATCTTCTTCTTTTCCCAGTCTTCCACTGACTCGATTTTATTATTCTGATTATCAGTAGCCAGATCATCAATATTTCTCACCTGATAGTTCATTGGATTTATTTTCTCACCGCTTAACTCACACCACTTTTCAAATGAGTAGTCATAGAACAATCTATTCTCCGGTTTATGGTCATTACGTTTAAATACGTAATCAAAAAAATCTATGTAATCTTCTATATCCTTTGCCGAAACACTATGTAATCCATACCTTGATCTTATAGCCAGATTATTTTCAGCTCCCAGAAATTTATAAACCTTCTGACTGGCATGATAAGCTTGTTCTATCCCCCATGGATTGCTTGCTCCTTCTGTTATTGCCGTGCTTAACATCAATCCACGTGGAGCTATTAGAGCCATAAAAAAGTTTTGATCAACAGGTAACTTATTTTCATGTCCGACAAAGAATCTTAACCGGGGATGAAACCATGACGGTTGTGCACATGCCAGTAATGAGATATCTTCAATATCGTAATTTTGTGAGCAATACCTCCATGGGACTTCAGCTCCGGTACCTCCGCTGCTGGGAATGCAGGCAGTTATCCTCTCATCAAAGGCAGCAGCCATAAGGGACAATTTGCCATTCCTGGAATGACCGGTCAGTCCGATCTTATCTTTATCAATATAAGGAAGTGTGTACAGGTAATCGATTGCCCTGTAAGCGCCAAACGATCTTCGCATCAAACGTGTAAAATCATACTGCCCCGCCCAGATTTCAGAGTATTTTTCAGTATCATCTTTTGAGTCTGCTCCGGCATAGACACAACCGACATAGCCCCTCCTGACGGCAACCATGGCCCATTCACGATGAGTCCATTGGGTAAGGAATACAGGGAATGGCCCTTTGCCAGGGGGAATCATCAGCTCAACTGTAAGATCAGCTTTATTTTCGGGACCGAAAGTTAATTCGATTATTCGTATAATTGTCTCGCCATCCTTTTTTTCATTTATTACTTTTGCTATAAGATTTTCAGGTTTTGGCGGATATGTTCCTGTTATGTAGTATTCGAGCTGTTGTTTCATCCACGCCCGTTTTTCTTTCCACTGTTCCATCGTTTTCACGGGAATGTTCTTTCCGCCCTCATCAAGAATCAATGGATCAGGAAGAAACGGGATCGATGGCATCCTGTCAAAATCAGGCGGCAGTTCACCGGTACGTTTTAACCAGTCCTGAAATGTCTCATCAAGAAAAGAGACACGTCCCAGTTCTGTGCGGTCAGGTGGCAGCAGAGCAAGCAGTTTTTCAAGAGTAGCTTTTTGCTTAATGGTATCAGTTATAGATCTGAGGCTTGTTTGCAGTGAAGTATCCATGCTCTTTTGATTACATGATAATAATCCGATAAGGCATGCAGTAACGATCAAACTGTATCTTAAAAAACAAAAAATCCTTGTTTTAATCATAACAAAATTGATTTTATTGATATAATAGCTTGTCCTGCTTAAGGAATTCAAATGTAGGTGATTACTATAATATATTTTGTTTATTCAAATACAGATGGAGTTCATCTATATACTTATTATTTCTCCAGAAGGTGAAGAGCATCCGGAATGGTCCATTCCCTTGTCATAAGTTTTGGTGTTGGAAGGCCTGGATCAAGATCAAGCCATTCCATCCTGGCTTTAATAGGCGTTTCAACAATATATGGTTTACATTTTGGAATAGCTGCTATTGCATTTTTAGCGCCTTCGTAAAGGGCTTTACGTGTTTCCCCAAAGGAATACAGAACTGCAGCCTCACGCGATATTCCCTGCTTTGTTGCGACAGTTACAACATTGGGGCCAAAAAACTTTGTTGCTTCGCGACATGTTGCAACATCGCCGGTGACCAGGATCGGAGGAACTCCAAAATACCCGGCTACGGTAGCAGTTTGGGCCAGTTCACCTGATTCCACACCGTTGTACCAGTATTTATTCTCGGATTTCGAAGACTGGGTATGGTTAAGAACTCCATCAGGAGTACCTTTCATAGCATGAAATCCGAACATCACCAGTCCGGAAAAAGATTTATCAAGGCTCCACCGATTACCATCTGGTCTGGGTATGCCGGTAACGTATCTGGCGCCGTCTTCCATAAGATGGGGTATCATAGCCTGTGATCCATGTCCGTCAATAATAATTATTTCTGTAGCACCGCCATCACGAAGGCCCCGAACCACGGCAGCGAGATCTCCCATAAAATACTCACACGCCTGGATGTTCGCCGGAGTATCCTTTTCACGTGTCTGTGCAAACTTATAAACACCGCTGACTCCCTCAAGATCAGTTTCAATAAAAATCTTTATCTGTGCATTAACAGAAGAATAACAAATTAGAAAAAATAAAAGAAATACTGGAAATAACCGGTTCGGAAAAAACCTTAACGAAACGACTCCATTTTTGTTTTTTTTGCCTTTTTTTATCATTGTTTTATTCTTTTAAATTTATTTAAAATAAGTTGGTGAAGATGTCTGTTTTAAAATTCAAAGATTCATTAAAAATATTGTGCAGCCTGAAAAATCAGGCTGCACAATATTAAAAGTGATTATGGGATTGATTCAAGAGGCGGAACGTTAAGATTATCACCGTCATAACCAACATTCTGATTTATTGTTCCCAGAGTGTTTGCAGTTATAACACTTTGAGGTATAGGCCATAGCATATGACTTGGATACATTCTTGCCGTAGCGTCCCAAAATGTATACTTGGGGACAGCGTAAAAAGTATTAAATTTCATTACCCTGTCGTAATACCAGTTTTTCTCAGAAATTGTTGCCAGGCTATATCCATCTTTATTGAGTTTTGCATAAGTAAATGAAACCCGGACCATCTCAGTATGACGAGGTTCTTCAGTATATAATTCCTTTGCTCGCTCCGTAAAAATAAAATCCATTGTTACATCCGCGGCTGTAATAAGCGGAGCATGTGCACGGTCCCTGACCTTATTTAAATCGTCTGCTGCCAGGCCTGTTTGTCCTTTCCAAAAATATGCTTCTGCCCTAAGCAGATAAGTTTCTGCAAGACGGAAGATATACCAGTCACCCTGACCTCCATGAGGCTGGTTAAAGTTAGGAGTCGGGGTATAAGTTTTGTACTGCGGCCATGGATACCATGTATCTGTTGTATCCAGCAGACTCTTATAATATTGTTTTGAAAGCGGTTGGCCAAATTGTGGAGAACCCGGTCTTACAGTTTTAATCTCAGATACTGTCTTTCCCATCTCAATCCAGTTATTTGGCGCCCTGCGCAAGTCAGGTGTTGTCTGCCATGTATATGTTCCCTCTTTCCACATCCAATAGTGAAAAAAATCATTAGTTCTGACGTCTCCATTACCAATACCCAGAGTATCGCCCGCGATTGTCTGCCAGTTACATGCACGGTTACCTGTCGCATCCTGAACTTTCCAGTACGAAGGGGTATAAAGCCTCATCGAATAGGTACCCGGATTACTCCACCATGTATCGGGAGCTGCTGTTGGTCTATCGACAGTTGCATAAATAGTTTCCGTGTTTGATGCAAGATTTTTGTTATCCCAACGATGAAGATCCCACATTACATCATGCCACTTTTTGCCCGCATCAACACCAAACCGTTGTTTCATCAAAGCGTTTGGTCCGTTAATAACGGCTGTTGTTGCTGCAATAGCCTTATCAAATTCGCCATTCGCAAGATATATTTTTGCAAGAAGGTGGTTCACAGCTCCTTTTGTAACATTTCCAAGTTTTGCAGGTGTAACAGGAAGGTTTTCAACAGCGAATTCAAGATCTTTTTGAATCTGGCCAAGGATAGCCCATCTGGAAGTTGAAAAGTAATCAAGTTTAGCGCCTTTTAATTCCCCACCAACCCATGGAATATCACCGTAAGTGTTAACTAACCGGTAATACCAGTAAGCGCGAAACCATAAAGCTTCTGACAGTATCCGGTTTCTGACAGCCTGGTCAGTCCATTTTACATCATCAATTCTGGAAATGATGGTATTGGCATTCTTAATATATCCATAAGCATTACTGAAAAAATCAAGAACAAGAGGTACCTGGGCAACAGCGCTTGGTGTATTTTGTGTAAAATCACTTTGCCGGAGAGGAACCGCAACATCTGTATACATAACATCAACAGCAATGTAATTCTGGTAACCATGGTTTTCAGCATTCATCTCTTTTTTGCAACGAACCAATCCTGATTCAAACCCCGCCTCATTAATAAAAATATTTTCAGGGGCATAAAAAGAAAGCGGATCTGGTTTTAACCAGTCTTTTGAGCACGCTGACAGAATCAGTATGAACATAGTTAAAATTAATGGTAATATTTTTATACTTTTCATATTATTGATTTTAAAAAGTTTTCAATGCATTCTATAAATTATAATGAGAAGTTTAGACCAAAAGTATAGGTCCTAGGCATTGGATTCATTCCTGATTCCGGATCCCAGCCAGGCCATTTGGTAAAGGTTGCAAGATTTCTGATGGATCCAAAAATCGACATGTTGTTTAACTTTATCCGATGTGCCATATCAGCTGGAAAAGAATATGACAATGAAACATCCTGAACTCTTACAAATGAACGAGGTTTATATATTGACAGACCACCGCCAAAACTTGCTACGATTGGATTTAATCTCGCATACTCCGTGTTTGGCCTGTCTGCAGTCCAGTAAGGCACCGGACCATTATTCCTGTTCCATCTGTCGTTTGATTCATAACTCCCGTTTAATGCAGCGTTATATGAACCTAAAAAGCCAAGGTCGGCCCGGATAAAAATTGAAGCAGTGAAGTTCTTAAGAAAACTGACATCGTTTCTTAAACCAAGCCGGTATCGCGGAGCGCTATAACCTATAAACTGTTTATCCTGTAAATTAACATATTTATAATCTCCGTCCACATCAACTGCCTTAAAATCACCTGGTTGTAATTTATATTTGGCAGCTTCCGCAGCTTCATCTGTCTGCCAAATGCCAACTATTTTATAGTCCCATACAACATCAACAGGTTGGCCAGGGAACCACTGGTTTGAATAATCAGGAACTTCTCCATAATGGTCTTGTCCCAATAAAGTATAGTTTCCGATATCTCCGAACAGTTTTTTAATTTTATTCCTGTTAAGTGAGAATACCAGGTTTGATTTCCAGCTTAATGTCGGTTGGCTGATATTTATCGTATTTAAGGTCATCTCGAATCCCCTGTTTCCAAGTTCACCAAGGTTTGTAGTAATATTTGAGAATCCGGTAACTCTGGGAAGTATTCGATTCATCAAAAGGTCGGTAGTTGTCATATCATATACATCTGCTGAAAGGTCGATCCGGTTTTTCAGAATTGCAATGTCCAATCCAAAATTAAGTGATGCTGTTCTCTCCCACCTTAGTCCCGGATTTGCCAATGTACTGTTAAAAACCCCAACACGAGTATTTGTACCATCGAACCATAAACTTGATCCTGTATTTGCAAGCGCTGCATACATCCCTATATCTCTGTTCCCATTGACTCCCCAGGAGATTCTTAATTTCATCCTGCTTATCAAATCAACATTGAAGAAATTCTCATCCGATACCACCCATGCCAGGGCAAAGGCAGGAAATGTAGCTCTTGGATTTTCCGTACCAAATGCAGAGTAACCATCCCTCCTGACTGAAGCTGTTAACAGGTACCTGCCCAACAGTGTGTAATTTAAACGGGCCATTAAAGCGTCACCGGTGCTTCTGGTATCGTTGTTATTTATACCCGGAGTATCCCCAAATTGTAATCCGTGATACCCAAGCGCCTGATTTGGTTTAAAATTCTTATTGGTTTGAGAAGTTGACCAATATTGATTCTCCTCGATATTTGCCAGAAGTGTCAGATCAAAATTGTGCACTCCTATTTCTTTTTTCCAGGTTAACAGATTATCAACCATCCAGTTCATAGTGGAAGATTCCCGTCTTTCACCAGAAGGGACCTCATTTGCGATTGCTCCAAGCTTTTCACTTATTGTTATAAAACTGAGATATTTTGTTGTCTGGTAACGAGGTTGAAATGACACCTTGAAATTAAATCCAAAAGGAAGTTTTATATTGGCATACATATTGGTAAATAGGTTGTTTGACTTGTTCATCAATGATGTACGATAGTAATCGAGAAGCGGATTATCAGAATGTCCGTGCGGGTATCTCTTCAGGTTACCGTTAGCGTCCCACATTTCTCCATAAGGGCTATTCACATAAAAGTTCAGGCTGGCAGGTACAGAACTTTCATCCCTGTCAGAAAACTGTGCATTAATACCCACATTAAGCCAGTTAGAAACTTTAAAATCAGCATTCAGCCGTGAACGTATGCTCGAGTACTGATCTCCAACTCTGATCCCCTCATTATCATTGTATCCGACTGACCAATAATAACTGGCATTATCTGTACCTCCTGAAATACTGAGGTCATAATCCTGCTGAGCGCCTTTCCTGAAAACCTCATCGTACATGTCCATTGTTTTTCCTGCAAGGTAATTTGCCTGCTCTTCTGGGAACAGACGCAGACGACCCATCCATTCCATCGTGTTATCAGCTACCGGAGAGGCGCTTAAAGCACGCCACTGATCAATTGTAACATCGCTTGGGAGTTTATCCGGATGGGTATAAAAATCATAGGCAATGGTAGGGAACATCTGCCTGAAATAATCCTGCCTGAATCGTATATACTCCTCAGGGTTTAATCCCCTTCTCTGATTGTTACTTTCGCTCATCCCAAGTTTGGTGGAAAAATTAATTATGGGCTTACCGGTTTTTCCTTTAATTGTAGTAATGAGAACAACACCAGCTGCAGCCTTGGAACCAAAAACGGCAGCTGAACTTGCATCTTTTAAAATATCAACCGACTGAATGTCAGTAGGGTTTATATCCCTGAGACTACCACTGAATATCACACCATCAAGAACTATCAGCGGATCTGTACCGGCAGACAGGGATTTGGGTCCTCTGATCTCGAGCGAAGCTCCACCTGCAGCTGAGGTACCCTGATTTGCATTAAATCCGGCTATTGTACCTGTAAGCATATCGGTAACCTGCACCATTGACTGGGTTTTATAATCATTCGCCCTAACGCTCACAACAGATCCGGTCAGGTCGCTCTTCTTGGCAGTTCCGTAACCAATAACCACCACCTCTTCTAATCTTAGCACATCGGTTTCAAGAACAATGTTAATATCCCTCTGATTGCCAACTACTATCTCTTTCGGGATATATCCAATGAATGAGAATACCAGAGTACTGTTATCATTGGGGACAGAAATTGTGTAATCCCCGGTTATACCGGTGAGGGCACCGGTTGTACTTCCTTTCACAAGGACAGTAACTCCGACTAATGATTCATTTGTTTGTAAATCAATAACTTTCCCTTTCACATTTACCTGGGCAAATAAACTAATAGGAAATACAAACCATAGGCAGAATAGTAACAAGTACTCAATTCTGCATTTTTTAAAGTGTCGTTTTTTCATAAAATATTATTTAGGTTAGAAGATCTAGGACTTAAAAAGATCGGGCGAATATAAAAATTTAATTTGGATATTCGTAACTAATCAGTGACTCGCAGCGATTCATCGAAAACGTTTTTTCGAGGTCGTCTTCAATTGCTAATTCGCTAAAGTCATAGCAGTAGCTATTGGCAACAATTTGTCACCAAAAATTTTGACCGATCTGTTTAAATGAAACTCTTTTCTATTTATGCTGATTCTCCCCAGATTCGGGAATGGGGTATTTCCGCGACGGTTCTTACACTGTTAACGATACCATTAGTCGGGCTGGTAAGGTATCGGAATGCTTTGAGTACAAGAGCCTGTACCATTAATCCTTCCGTTGATTTCCATCCAAAGCCGGCTGTACTTGTAAACAGGAATTATATTAATCAGTAGCTGACCAGAAACCAGCAACTTGATTTATTTAAGCCAATTTATATAAAGATCAAATGGTATAACAGTCGATTCCAGTGTAACGATATTCAATTGTCCTGCGGGACTCATTTTCTGATATGCATTTATGATTACTGAAAGATCTTTATCTATATTCCCCTGCTCGGTCTTTTTCCCGTTTCCATCCGTAGTGCCGGCTATCATAAGCTTCCTTGGAGCAAGACTGGCAGCAAGGTCAGGCAGATCATATGCCCTGAGCGCCGCCGGAACAGTATTGTGAATAAAACCTGAATCATAAAAACGGTTCATCACGATGGTCTGAAATGATGAATATGGTTCAATAAGTGCAACACGGGAAATGTCAGGATCAAAAGCTGCCGCATGCAACAGAACCGGGGCCATTTCTCTGCGTGCAAGACCGTAAACCTCGCTAATTCCGGCTTTTTTCTTCAGTAACATTGTCAGCCTCACAACATCACCTGCCCGGATTCCAGTGATACTTCTACCTATAAGTATAGATGCATACCAGACATTATGTGAAGTACCTCCTATATATGCATCTCCTTTATAAGTACCCGGGCCTGTTTCGCCAACACCAAGCATATCAGGGGCTAACACGGTTATGCCATTTTTTACGAACCATTCCATCTCGCCTCCTGTTGCAGCTGCTGCTGACTTCCCTGAGGGATGAATGTAGATCAGTGCCTTATTGCCCGCCTTATCAGGTACCATTAAAAGGTAAGGAATAACATAATCACCCTCACCTTTTACAAAATACTTCTCCACCACATAACCTTCCCTCTGAAAACGTCCCGTGAATACCGGATCCATAACCTCAGCAGGTTCGCGGTAACCAGACAGATTTTTAGCTGATTTCAGTACTCCGGGAAGATAACCCGGAATGTCTGCTCTTGAAGTTTGTAATTTATTTGAAAGTTTTTCAGCCTCTTTACGGTTCAGACTGAAAACTGTTTCTCCTCCAAAAGATGATGAAACCTGACCAGTCGGAGTTACCTGTATCTCTTCCGGCGTCAACTGGACGATTACTTCATCAACAGGATTGCCAGGATTATTAAGATGCTTCTGAAAGAATGCATTCATTGCCTCCCTGTTCTTTTTGGTAGATGCATGCGGCGCGTCATCCTCTGACCTGCTGAAATTATCCTGCTTGCCATAAGCTTCATAAATACGTGCGACCTGTTTTTCGGTTTCCAGAACACCCTGAATACTGAACATATCTCTGGTAGTGGTTATCATCAGTGCCGGTTTGGGCGCTCTCACTAATAAAAAATCAGGATGGTCCAATCCCCGACTTATAATGTTGAACATGTTTTGTTCGGCGTCCTGGGGACCAATAGTCTGAAGTAACCTGGTGAAGTTAGTAAGATAATTTTCGGGAGCCGCTGCATAAATACGATCATCCATAGCAGCAATATATGATGACTGGGTACCACCTCCCGATCGTCCGGTTATACCTATTCTGGCCGGATCGACCTCTTTCCTTGTGAGCAGATAATCAACTGCTCTTATGCCATCCCATATCATATACCTGGCTTGGGAGCTTCCGGTGATAAATGCCTGTGTTCCCGGATATGAATGTTCTGAGGTAGGGCCGCCAATGGTTGACTTTTTTGTATTGGGATCATAATATTCAAGCCTTTCCCCCTGACCTACCGGGTCGAAAGCAAAAACTATAAATTTCTTCTTAACAAGATTTAAGATTACCTGCTGGTATGCTGAATTACGGTATCCGTCCTCCGAATGGCCACTGACATAAATAACTACCGGGGCCTTATCTCTCTTTTTCAGACCTGAAGGAATGAACAATGAAGATGTTACATAAAAACCTGGCTGAGACTCAAAAACAATATGCTCTACCCGGTAATAATCTTTGGTAACTGTGCGAATAATCTTTGCATTAAGCGGAGTCTTTTCAGGAAATGGTCCCACAATTTCATTCAGGGTACGTTTTATAAATTCCTGCCTTTTTTGCCATTCTGACAAAGTATTTATTCCGGCTATTTCCTTGTTCCGTTCTGTAAGAAGACCATAGGCCTGCCCCGTTAGATGATGATACAAAGAGCTTGGAGCATCGCTGTATAGCAGCCAGTTATTTCGTATTACATCAAGTTCATTCTGGGCGCTTACCCTGCAAATAGTCAGCATCATGAATAATAATACTGTGAAAATGATCTTAAAGCAGGTTAAGGATTCAGCGCCCTTAAATTTAAGTTTCTGTTTCATTTTACCAATTGTTTTAAGATAAATTATGTGGATAATAATCTTCTTCTTAAAAAGTCAAGATATTAATTATTTTATTCATTCAATAAAAATTCATAAGGTTTTTCATTTGGTACAGTGGATATATTAATTGTAATCCACAATGATTATTAACCGGTATCATTTAACAGCCAGTTTATAACATCTTTCAGCATTGTCACTGAATATCTTATTCACAACTTCTTTAGGAAGGTGCAAGCTTTTGAATTTGCCTTTAAATGCTTTTGAGGTCATTTCTTTATCAGCAGTGAAATATCTCCAGTCGGCTGACCATGTATTATGAATATGTTCAGTCATTTCATCAGGTTTGCGTCTTCCATCGTCTATAATATCAGTTCCATAAAGAATGCGGTCCTGGTATTTAATACAGAAATTACGGACTTTTTCATAATCCTTAACCGATTGATACTGAAAATGGACAATCCTCTCAGCCAGATCCACTGACATGTTGGGAAACTTATCAAGCCTTTTGGCAAGCTCATCCACGCTCCACTCAAGGCTGCCAAGATGGCAGCCTATAAATTGTAATTCAGGATGTTTTTCAAGCATATTATCCCGGGCATCAATCTGAGCTTCATAAGAAGGATACTCCGGATGAAGAAACATATGATACTGAGGATTGGCAGCAAAATAGCTGCTATCTGCATTCACAGTCATTTTATCAAGAGGGAGCCAGCAGTTCTTTGGTTCACCCAGATGACCTGTTACCGGAAGATTATTCTTAATTATAAAATCGATAACAGGATCAAGTTTTGGGTTGTCAACCATAATAAAATTGCCATTTCTGTCTTTTACAGTCATTCCAATATTCTTCCAGAACTTGACCGAGACGGCGCCAGGAGAAATGCTTCGCCGCAACTGTTCAATTACCTTATTGCTCCAGCCTTCATGGTCCCAGCCTGCAGTATCAAAATAGAAAGTGGGTGCATAAAAAATTCTGTCAGGATATTTTTTCACAGCCATCAGAGAATATTTTAACTGGTCTTTGATACCGGTTGAATCACCTAGATCAACATTTATAGTGAGCAACCTGAAGTTATCTTTTATCGCCTGCTCAACAAAAATTGTTCTGCCGGTAAAGAGGTGCATATGCGCGTCAACTTTATTGACTGATAAAAAATCTTTTTCAGAATAAAAATTGCTTTGACAACCTGTCAGCGCCAATAGGAGGACAAAAGAATATACAAAGTTTTTTCCCATGATTGATTATAGTTTTATGATTTTTTATAATTGCCGAAAAAATATCAGGCGTACAAATATATACTTTGTTGCTGAAAATGATCTGCACATGAACAGGATTTTGAAATTCGTAAATTAGGTGGTTATTCGCCAATGCCCGGTAGACGCATTTGGAATGCAAACATAGGACCGGCAAATATTAATCGTTTGACCTGTTAATGCCCTGTTTATGATTACATTGAATACTTAAAGCCAGTATCGCACAAAATAGTGGCAACGCAACTGGTGTAATTATCCAATTGTTCCAGATGTTTTATTGCTGCCGCCACATTTGCCCCGGACGAAAAACCGACAAAAAGCCCTTCAGCTTTTCCCAATAGTTCTTTGGTCCGGGATACCTCATCGTCCGATACTGTAATTATGTCGTCAACAACCGAGTCATCCCATTGCGGAGGAATATAACCATAACTTGTTCCCTGAATAATATGTTTAGGATTTATTACCCTGCCTGTCTTAATAATAGCAGCATCTCTTGGTTCAACTGCGATGCATTTCACAGATTTTGATTTTGATTTCAGATATCCCGACGTCCCAATAAATGTTCCGCCTGTACCGATAATTGCAATAAAAGCATTAAGCCTTTCACCTAATTCGTTGAAAAGTTCCGGACCTGTTGTTGAATAATGAGCTTTCACTGAGGATGGATTATTAAACTGATCGACATAAAAAGCATCGGTTTTAAGCGCTACTTCTTTTGCAACCTCTTCAGCTTTTGCAATGTCAGGACCAGTAACCTTACCAGGTTCCCCGCTTATCTGTGGGACCAGAATTACATCCGCCCCCAGAGCTTTAAGGATTTTAACTCGTTCAGGACTGTTCCCCACCGACATCACGGCGGTAAAAGGATTTCCAAATGCACCGCAAACAACTGCAAGCCCTGCTCCCATATTCCCGCTGGTCATTTCAATAACCGGCATTCCTTTTAATAATCGACCATCAGCGTAAGCGTCCCTGATCATCTGCAATGCAACTCTGTCTTTAACACTTCCACCAGGTTGTATGTGCTCCATTTTTGCATAAAGATGGCCCTTTCCTTTGTAAATTTTTCTTAACTCAATTAAGGGAGTATTATTTATGTGTTCAGTAATATTTTTAATTGTCATTGTTCAAACTGTGTAAGTTTAAGCTGTAATTACCGATTAATAAAAACTAATGACCATCGCTCTCCGCCTTATAAAAAAGACAGGAACTGATTTAGCCTTAATCCAAATTATTTTAAATCTGATTTGGATAATTTAATAAGTTTTCAACTGAAAAATTCCGTCCGTGAGGATATGTTTTATCCCGTGAGTTCTATTTCAGGTGCTTGTCAAACCAGCTCAATGCTTCCTCTTGTATTTCCGCATCATAACAATGCGGCTTGGCAGGTGTAAAATTCCGGAAAAGATCGGGACGACCTGCCCACGAGTACGCTTCTGAAATCTGTTTTTCAGCCTCCTGTTGTCCAAGAGGAGGAAACAGCATATCCTGGGTTCCGCTTACGACCATGCATGCCTTTGGCGCCGCCATGGAAATCATATCGGGAATATCGATATGGTCCCATACACCGGGTAAAAGGCAAAACGACCCTATTGCACCATTTATATTATAGGCTTGCTGGGTATCGCCCGTCGTCATCCATCCAACAGTAACGGTTGCTTTTATCCGCAATTCAAGGGCAGCTACTATATCTGTTCTCCATCCGCCACCGGAAAGGCCAGTGCATCCTATACGGCTGCCGTCGACTTCTTTACGTGTAAGCAGGTAATCTACACATCGGCTGTCATCGCCATAGTTAACGCCTGCCCAGGTTGTACCTGCCCAGTTTAATTCACGAACGCCATAGTATAAAACATCCCGGGCACGGTTGTTATAATCGGTAAGTGTGTCTTCATCCAGTTTAGAAGGATCGTATGAATCTGGCAGACCGTTAAGACCGCGGGGAGCACGATTGCCAAAATGAAATGCATCAATTACTATTACAGCATACCCATGAGATGCATACCAGTCGGCAATTGGCTTTCCGCTAGTGACGCTTTCACGATGCCTTGCGATTGCAGGATGTACAGGGTCACCGCAGACACGGTCGGCGCCGAAAAGCATCGGGCCTCCCCATTCATGTAGTACTATCAGTGCAGGTGCAGGAAGAGGAACGTTTTTAGGTGTGTAGAAATATCCCGGAACCCTGAACCAGGGCGTTGTATTGAATTCAATTTTCTCACGGACGAATGAATCAGTCTCGATCTTCTCAATTGTTTCTGCCTGAAGGTAAACAGGCGGCATATTATAATGAAGGCCTGTTATCAGACATTCCCGGGCCTGTTTTGCCCAATCCTCGTAGCTATTGCCCGGATTGGCTTTCTTCCACGCGATTGCATTGAGATCGAGGGGGCGGTATGAACGTAATTTCTGCATCATCCCTTCGTAGCCACCATATAGATTAAGCGGTTTGCGTCCCAGGTATTCCTCAGTCATTTGTATGACCGGACGGGGAAGTTTGGCCGCCATTGCTTGTGCTGTACTTGCAGCCGGAGCAGAATTGCAGGAAACTGGAATGCTGCTCAAGGCGATACCGGAGGCGCCCAGGAAGCTTGTCTTTATAAAATCTCTTCGTTTTGTCATAAAAGAAAAGGTAAGTTATTAAAGGGAAAGTGATTATTAGAATATGTTCGCAAAGGAATGAATTTCATTAACCGATGCGAACTTTAGGGCACCACTAATATCAGCAAATATATCTATTATATTATAGTTATATTATTAACATTCAAATGATTATATCAACAATGGGTTTTTAGAGATGCCCTTAATTTTAAGTCAAGTTTAAAAATTTATTACCAGATTTATCAGGTTTTAAACTTTATCAGGGACAATATAAGGTTTACGGTAAATTCTTGTCAGCATTTTGTCAGCTTCGGCGTCGTTAACAAACTTTTCTGTGGCCCCATTAAAACTCAATCCTCTGCCTAAACGATAGGAGATATTTGCCAGATGGGGAAGTGCTGAAGAATAAAAACCTTCATTAATGTCGCAAGTGAGGGTTTCATTTTTGCCTGATCGTATTGCATCAAGAAAATTAGCCCAATGATCTGAGCCACCGGGAGCAACCAGAAAAGTTGGATCAGCTGGTTTGTTTTCACCAGTATTAGAACCTGCAAAAGGTTCTTTTTCGCGTTTACGGAAAGCTTTCCAGGTGTCTCCATCTAATTCAAGGTAACCTTCGGTACCATAAAACATATTTCCTATTCGGGTGCCGAGGCTTGATTCATCATTAGAAAACCTTCCTCTGGTTTCGAACTCAAGCATTTTCCCGTCTTTGTATTTAAATAAAGAGGTTTGAGTATTTGGAGTTTCCTGTGCACACTCTTTAGGATCAATCCCATATAAACCTCCAGTCGAATAAACTGAAACGGGATGTTCGTTCTTATTTAGTCCCCAGCGTGCTATGTCGAATTGGTGCGGTCCCTGATTACCGGTATCTCCATTCCCTGTATCCCAGAACCAATGCCAATTGTAATGGCCTCGCTTTTCATTGTACTCGCGCCAGGTAACCGGGCCTAACCATTGATCGTAATGAAGTGTTGCAGGTGGTTTACTGTTTGGTGCAATACCAAATGAATCACGCGGTTTTATACAAAGACCACGGGCCATAAAGACATTACCGATACCTCCGTTGTGAAGGAATTTAATGGCCGCTCTCACACCATCAATAGAACGGTTTTGAAATCCTACCTGAACGCGAACATTGTATTTACGGACTGCCTCAACCATTTTTCTTCCTTCAAAAATATCCCAGCAAGCTGGTTTTTCCACATAAACATGCTTGCCTGCCTGACAAGCCCATATGGTACCCAGAGCATGCCAGAAATTGGG
>JANYIW010000246.1 GCA_025358645.1 Bacteroidales bacterium | reverse complement strand
TTTCATTTTTTGTCTCATGTTTTATAATCTTTTGGAATCCGGGAATATCATAGCCCTTGATATGTTCAGCATTTCTTTTCATACTTGTCTATATATCTTTAAGATATAGTCTGTCTATTCTAATACCTTTCCCCTAAATGTATCTTACCTGCTTAAGAATCTGATCCTGATGTGTAAAAATGCAAGACCGCAAGACTGCAAGACTGCAAGACTTGGTTTTTGGCACGCTCCCGCCACGTCAGTCACAGAAGCATTTCCCCAACAATCCTCTGCATATTCAACAAATTAATGCTTACGCCCGACTATTCACAATCGCTATTAAAGTTAAACAAAAAAATAGGTATCCCCATGCAGATTTGCACAAATTTTGATAAATGCCACGGTAGAATATCACATAGTTTTACCATAGTAGCATTTTGATCATTGCCAAGACTCTGAATCATTAATGGGTAGCAATATTCAAAACCTTATGGTATTTTTACATCAAATAGAGGAAGATGATTTTTTTCCCAAATGCTAAAATAAATATAGGGTTGCGCATTACTGGCAAGCGTCCTGATGGTTATCATGACATTGAAACAATATTTTATCCCGTCGGACTAAGCGATGCCCTTGAATTTGTTGTTTCAGATCAGCAAATTAATAAAGATATTCTTACAGTTACAGGTATTAATACAGGGACCGAACCAGAGAACAACCTGGTTATGAAAACTATTACCAAACTACGTAAAAAGAGCCTCTTTCCCGCACTAAGAATTCATCTGCATAAAGTTATCCCGATCGGTGCAGGACTAGGCGGAGGCTCATCAGATGCAGCATACATGCTGAAAACACTTAACAGACACTTCGGACTCAATATTGATAACTCCGGCCTCAAAGCTCTGGCCATGGAACTGGGAAGCGATTGTCCTTTTTTTGTAGATTGTATTCCTTCCCTAGCCACCGGAAGAGGTGAGATTTTGACACCCGTAAAACCAGCGCTATCAGGTTATTATCTGGTTATCATAAATCCCGGAGTCGGAATAGATACCAGGGAAGCATATCAAAATTCCCGGTCAGCACTTCCTCCCACAAGTCTTTTACAATTGATTGAACATCCGGTAATCGAATGGAGAGATCTTATATTAAACGATTTTGAAGATTTCGCCTTTCAAAAACATCCCATAATAGGTGACTTAAAAGATGAATTGTATAAATCGAATGCCCTCTTCAGCCTGATGTCGGGAAGCGGATCAAGTGTTTATGGAATATTTTCAGAGAAACCAATGCTTCCACAGAAACTTAAGGATTTTGTAATCTGGGAGGGAGTGATGTGATTTTCACTCCAGCTCCATTAACACCGTTCCCTTTGAAACTTTATCTCCCTTTTTAACTGCTATTGATTTGACTATGCCATCGATAGGACATTTCAATTTGTTCTTCATCTTCATGGCATCTAGTATCATCAGATCGTCGCCCTGAGAAACATTTTGTCCGGGTCCTGTCATGATATCAAAGACAGTACCGGGAATAAAACTCAGAATTATCCGCGGGTCAGCAGGTTGATAAGGTTTCCGGTTTAGAAATTTATTGCTTATCCTCGTCTGATATAAACTGGTATCAATATTGAGGAATCCAAGCTTGTCGTTTTTACTCATGATTGTTCCATTAAAATTATTGATACATTTAACTAAAAAGGTGGAAGACCGTGTTTCTTGTGTGGCATAGGAACATCCTTGTTTTCAGATACCTCTATAGCATGCATCAGGAATTTTCTGGTTTCGGAAGGTTCAATTACAGCATCTACATATCCCCGTGATGCAGCAACATACGGGTTGGCAAACTTAGTTTTGTACTCCTCTACCTTTTGTTTTCTCATGGCGTCAGGATCAGCAGAAGACATAATCTCTTTCCTGAATATAATATTTGCAGCTCCTTCGGGACCCATAACTGCAATCTCAGCTGATGGCCATGCAAAAACAAAATCCGCCCGAAGATGCCGTGAACTCATCGCAATATATCCGCCACCATAAGCTTTTCTGAGGATAACTGTCAGTTTCGGCACAGTAGCTTCACTATATGCATAAAGAACTTTCGCACCATGCCTTATCACGCCTGCATGTTCCTGATCGACACCCGGAAGATAACCCGGCAGATCAACGAGTGTAATAATAGGAATGTTGAAAGCATCACAATAACGGATGAATCTTGCAGCCTTGTCGGAAGAATCAACATCGAGAACCCCTGCCATTTCGAGGGGCTGGTTAGCAACAAATCCTGTAGTATGTCCTCCCATTCTGCCAAAACCGATAACAATATTCTTTGCATAAAGCTCCATTATCTCAAAGAAATCAGAATTGTCGACTATTGCCCTGATAACATCTTTAACATCATAAGGGAGAGTCGGATCTTCAGGGACAATCTTATTGATATTATATTCGGGTTTTGGTTCAGCCGGTTCAAACATCCGTGCTTTCTGCCCATTATTCCAGGGAATAAAAGTGATGAGCTTTTTGATCTGTTCAAAACATTCCTCTTCACTCAACGCAAAGAAATGGGCATTACCCGTTATTTCACTATGCACTCTTGCACCACCAAGATCCTCCATTGAAATTTCTTCACCGAGTACAGTTTTGATTACCTCAGGTCCCGTGATAAACATTTTTGAAATTTTATCGACCACAAAAACAAAATCGGTAAGTGCAGGTGAATATACTGCGCCACCGGCACAGGGTCCTAATATAACCGAGAGTTGCGGAATTACACCACTGGAGATAGTATTACGGAAGAAAATTTCACCATAACCTGCCAGAGAGTTAACCCCTTCCTGTATTCTTGCACCACCTGAATCGTTAATCCCGATTAATGGAATCCGCATCTTAAGAGCGTGATCCATAATCTTGGTAATCTTTCTTGAATGCATTAATCCCAGGGAACCTCCGGCGACTGTAAAATCCTGAGCAAAAATTGCAACCGGAGCGCCATAAATAGTTCCTGATCCGATAATTACCCCATCGCTGGGCAGCGACTTCTTATCCATATCAAAATCACGTGCGTCATGCTCAACAAACAAGTCATATTCATTGAAGGAATTTTCATCAAGAAGCGCCATAATGCGCTCACGGGCTGTTCGCTTACCCATTGCCTTTTGCTTTTCAATAGCCTGTTCACCTCCGCCAAGAAGAATCTTCTCACGTTTTTCCCGGAGTTCATGTATCTTTTTATTCACTGGCATATTAATCGGTATTAAATATTTGTATGAGTTAATTTCTATTTCGGGGCCAATCTATACAGCACCAGACCAATTATAGTATAAATGATGTTTGGGATCCACATTGCAAGCATTGGTCCAAGGCTTCCTTTGAGTGAGAATTGTGATGCAAACTGAAGAAACAGAATATAGGAAAAACTAAGCATCAGACCTATTCCTATATTCATACCTATACCACCCCTTATTTTTCTCGATGACAGGGAAACACCTATAAGTGTAAGTATAAAAACAGCAAAGGGGTTTGCAAACCGCCTGTATTTTTCAATCAGGAAAAGTTTAAGCTCATCCGATCCCTGGAGCCGGAGAAGGTCTATGTAATTATTCAGTTCATGAGAGGTCATGGTTCCCACATATCCGGGGTCCCTTGAAAAATCCTCCGGCTGTATATTAAGTGTTGTATCTATTTGCTTGCCCTTGGTAAGGATCTCTTCATTGCCTTTCATTTCACGCAGATAATAATTCAGGGCGCTCCATTTATGCATTGTGGTATCATAGATTACCGAGGTAGATGACAACTTTGATTCGAGTATTCCACTGTCATTAAATTTTTCAATAGTGAAGTTCTGCCCTCTCTTGCTTAATGGATTGTAGGTTCCCATGAAGACATAAACATTTTTATACACCTGCCTGTGAATATTTTCTACCGACATTCTTTTGCTGGGAGAGGAGTGGGAATATTTATCTTCAAAATCTATCCTTATGAGATTCGATTTGGGGATAATGTAGTTAGTAAGTACGAAAGTAAATGTTGCAATGACTAATGCTGAAAGAAAATAAGGCCACATCATTCTCCGGAAACTCATTCCACTGTTAAGAATCGCTATTATCTCCGTACTTATCGCCATTTTGGAAGTAAAGAAAATAACTGAAATAAATACAAATAAGGGGGCAAAAAGCATTGCAAAATATGGAATGAAATTCATGTAATAATCAAAAATTATTGCTTTAACCGGAGCCTGCCTCTCCATGAAGTTATCAATTTTCTCGGCGAAATCGAAGACAACAGCAATGGTTAATATCAATACAAGACAAAAGAAGAAGGTTCCCAGAAACTTTCTGATAATGTAAGTGTCAATAAGTTTTATATTCAGATAAGCTAGAGCCTCTCTGAAAGTTTTTTTATCATTGAGATTTTCCATTTCTTAAAATTACCTTCTTCAATTTTATTTCTTGCTTCATCAACAAGCTTCAGATAAAAGGCCAGGTTATGAATACTTGCTATCTGTGCACCCAGGTTTTCCCCGGAGATAACAAGATGTCTGAGATACGCCTTGGAATAGTTCAGACTTACATTGGAGGGGCCATCAGGATCTATCGGACTGAAATCATCCATCCATTTTCTATTCCTTATATTGATAGTACCCTCGCTGGTAAATAACATTCCATTTCTTCCGTTTCGTGTCGGCATAACACAATCGAACATATCAATTCCTCTTTCAATGGCTTCCAGGAGGTTGACCGGAGTGCCGACTCCCATAAGATAACGGGGTTTTTCATCCGGGAGTATCTCATTTACAATCTCTATAATCCGGTACATCTCTTCAGCAGGTTCCCCTACTGACAACCCTCCGATCGCATTCCCTTCCAGTCCTGCAGCGGCTGTTTTTTCCGCTGATTCTTTTCTCAGATCATCAAATGTCCCTCCCTGGACTATTGGGAAGAGCAGTTGTTCATTACCCCATAAAGGATCTGTTTCCTTATATCTTACAACTGCCCTGTCGAGCCATTGATGAGTGAGTGCAACTGACTTTTTTGCATAGTTGTAATCACATGGCCAGGGAGCGCATTCATCGAAAGCCATCATTATGTCACCACCAATAATTCGTTGAATGTCAATTGTATTTTCCGGAGTAAAGAGATGTCTTGAACCATCAATATGCGATTTAAAGATAGCTCCTTCTTCAGTAAGTTTTCTGTTCCCTGTCAGGGAGAAGACCTGATAACCTCCGCTATCGGTAAGGATAGGACGTTCCCAGGACATAAAATGATGAAGCCCTCCGGCTCTTTTAATTACCTCAGTTCCCGGACGTAAATAAAGGTGATAAGTATTCCCAAGAATTATTTTTGCATTTATTTCCTCAGAAAGATCACGTTGCAGGATACCTTTTACTGTGCCGCCAGTCCCCACTGGCATGAAAATCGGAGTCGGAATATCTCCATGAGGTGTTTTCAGGATGCCAGTACGCGCTTTTGATTCGGTATCCCTGCTCTCTATAATAAACATGTTGTTAAATCTCTTTTTTCAAAGCACAAAGGTAATTTTTCCGTACGGCTTATAAAATTATAAGGAATTTTTGTTGTAATAAACTTTTTACCTTTCCGTTAATCTTATTAATATTGCTGACATAATTGGAAGTCAAATGGCCGATCATACAAATATCATACTTTTAGTCGTTTTCTGTATCTTTATCTCCGCTGCTGCTATACAGTTATTTTATTACCTGTTCTTTTATCTCTCTGTTTATTTAAAGAAGCCCTCTGAAACAAAAAATACAAGACAACCTGTTTCCGTAATAATCTGCGCCAGGAATGAAGCAGAAAATCTACAGAACTTTTTGCCATCAATCCTTGAACAGGATTATCCCGATTATGAGGTGATTGTTGTAAACGATTGTTCTGAAGACAATTCGTACGATATACTGGGAAAATTTCTGATACAGTATCCGCATCTGAGAATTTCCACGGTAAATAAAGATCCCAAATTTACACACGATAAAAAATTCGCTCAGTTCATCGGGATAAAAGCAGCTAAGAATGAAATTTTACTTTTCACCGATGCTGATTGTAAGCCTGAATCTGATAAATGGCTCGAGGGTATGACGTCACATTTTGATGAGGGGACCAATTTTGTGCTCGGATATGGTGGATACTTCAGAGGGAAAGGGTTGCTGAATAAGTATATCCTGTACGACAGCCTGATAATCGCGATGCAATATCTTGGTATGGCCATTCGCGGTATCCCATACATGGGTGTCGGACGTAACCTGGCATACAGACGTTCTGTCTTTTTCAGTAACAAAGGGTTTGGTTCACATAACCATATCAGATCAGGAGATGATGATCTTTTGGTTAACACCATTGCTACAGGCGATAATACCCGCGTGGAATTCAGGCCTGAAACTCATACCAGATCAGTTCCATGCTCTGATATGAATGGCTGGATAGCCCAAAAGAAAAGACATCTTACAACTGCTCCATATTACAAATTCAGAGATAAATTTCTATTAATAACTGAACCATTAACAAGAATTCTTTTTTACATTTTATTCATTATCCTACTTTCCTTTACTTTTCTCTGGCCGTGGGTTTTAACTGTTTTTATGTTGAGGCTTATAACACAGATCATCGTTTTATCATTTGTCAGGGAGAAATTGAATGAGCCAGGAATGTTGGGTTATTTATTATTTTTTGATATCTTTTCACCATTGATCAACAGCATTATATTTTTAAGTAATAGCCGGAGCAAATCTGATAAGAATAAATGGAAATAGTTCACGAATTTTCGGATAAAGCCAAAGGTGATCTGTTACTCGTTGAAGAGGCAAAAAAGGGAAATGAGAAAGCATTTGCCAGTCTGATGAACCGCTACAGAGATTCCATTTATTATATGCTTCTAAAAATGGTGAATAACGCATCCGATGCCGAAGACCTTACTATCGAGGCTTTTGGGAAGGCTTTCAGAAATCTTGATTCATATACCCCTAAATTCGCTTTTAGCACCTGGCTATTTAAAATTGCAACAAACAATTGTGTTGATTTTATCAGGAAGAAGAAACTCTCACCTACCCTATTTGATCATCTGCAGGAAAATCTGGATAATGTAACTGTGAATATCCAATCAGATTTGCCCGATCCGGAGGAGACCCTGATCCATCACCAGAAGGTAGCCGCACTAAATATAATAGTGAGTCAGCTAAAACCAAGATATAAGTCACTTATAGAGCTTCGTTATTATAAGGAATACTCTTATGAAGAGATCTCATCCGAGCTCAATCTTCCGATCGGAACCGTGAAAGCACAATTATTCAGGGCCAAAACTTTGTTATACAATATACTAATCAAAACAGGTAACAGGTAGTGTTAGAATGTATCTTTAGTTATTTCCCGTTATTATCAGCCATTCAGAAAGAGAAACTGTCGTTGTTAAAAGGTATTTACGACAAATGGAACAGCATGATAAATGTTATCTCCCGCAAGGATATGGATAATTTTTATGTTCATCATGTTCTTCATTCAATGGCAATAGCAAAGGTCATTAACTTTTTGCCTGGCACCAGCATCCTCGACGTGGGTACAGGTGGCGGTTTTCCCGGCATTCCTCTGGCTATACTATTTCCAGATTCTGAATTTACACTTCTCGACTCAATTGAAAAAAAAATTAAAGTTGTTAAAGCAGTTTCAGATGAACTTGGCTTAAAAAATATTAGTCCTGTAAGGAAAAGGATTGAAGAAGAAAATGGCAAATTTCAGTTCGTTATCAGCAGGGCAGTAACCGGATTTCCTGAATTTGTAAACCTCACAACAAAAAACATCAGCAAGTCCGGAAACAACAGCCTTGAGAATGGTATTTTATATCTGAAAGGAGGTGATCTGAAAGCTGAGTTATCACAGTTTGGGAAGAAAGCAACGGTGTGGCAGATTAAGGACTTTTTTAAAGAATCTTTTTTTGAAACTAAAGTGATTGTGTATCTGCCAGTTTGATTTTTTAAAAAAAAACACCTTCGTGGTTTTTATATTTCAAAAAAGTACTACATTTGCAGTCTCAAATCAGAAGTTAGTCAACAATTATAATTGAAAAGATGAAAAGGACGTATCAGCCATCAAGAAGGAAGAGAGTAAATAAGCACGGTTTCAGGGAGCGGATGTCAACTCCTAACGGAAGAAGAGTGCTTGCTGCACGCAGAGCAAAGGGAAGAAAGAAACTCTCAGTTTCACCGGAACTTAAATTAAAAGGATAATCTAAACATTAAAATATCTGAATAAAGGTGTCTTATAACGAGGCGCCTTTTTTGTTTGATAAT
>JANYIW010000232.1 GCA_025358645.1 Bacteroidales bacterium | reverse complement strand
CTTTCCCATTTGCACTTCACTTCGCTTTGGTATATATTTATGGTTTAAATAGACAATGAAGAATCTTAAATACATTTCAAGTCGTATAGTTTTGAGGGACTGATCCGTAACCTGCCGGTTCGTAATCCCATAATATGGTTTGAATGAAATAATTATATACTTAAATCAATTCTGAATGAAAAAAACAATCGGTGTACTTATATTTATATTCCTGTCAGGCCAGGTTATTACTGCACAAAAAGCGCTTACCAAAGATCAACGAATGCAATGGTGGAGAGAAGCGCGCTTTGGAATGTTCATCCACTGGGGTGTATATTCAGTCCCTGCAGGATCATGGAACGGCCGCCAGATTGGCGGAATTGGAGAGTGGATAATGAACCGGGCAAAAATCCCGGCTGCTGAATACCAGACAATGGCAAAACAATTCAACCCGGTTAATTATGATCCGGATTCATGGGCAAAAATGGCAAAAGATGCAGGTATGAAATATATTGTGATAACCGCAAAACATCATGACGGTTTTGCACTTTTTGAGACTAAAGCCAGTAAGTGGAACGTAGTCGATGCAACAATGTATGGCAAAGATCTGCTTAAACCTCTGGCTGAAGCTTGTAAAAAATATGGAATTAAACTGGGGTTTTATTATTCCCAGGCCCAGGACTGGAATAATCCCGGGGGCTCAGCAGCACGTAAGCCTACTTCAGAAGGTTGGGCAAATCCCGATTCTGTAACAATTGATGCATACACAAAAGAACACAAAGGTCATTGGGATCCGGCACAGGAAATGAAGACTTTTGCACAGTATATCGATAATGTTGCTGTCCCACAGGTAAAGGAGCTCCTTACAAACTATGGTGATGTTGCCGTTCTCTGGTGGGATACACCTACAGATATGACTAATGAAGCAGCAACCAAATTGAAGTCGCAGCTTACACTTCAACCTGCGATAATCACAAATGATCGCCTGAAACGTCCAAACTTCCCCGGTGACCATAAGACACCAGAACAAAGAATTCCTAACATCAAAGATCTTGACGGAACCGACTGGGAAACCTGCATGACAATGAATGGAACCTGGGGTTTTAAAAGTTATGACCATAACTACAAAACCCCGGAAACACTTATCCGGAATCTTCTGGATATTGCATCAAAAGGTGGAAATTTTTTACTGAATGTTGGTCCGGACAACCTTGGGGAATTTCCTAAGGAGAGTATTGATATACTTGCAAAAATGGGCAAATGGATGAAAGTAAACGGAGAAGCCGTGTATGGCACGAAAGCCAGTCCATGGGGACTATTCACATGGGGACGATGTACCAGTAAAGAGACAAAAGACAGGACGACTCTTTACTTTTCTGTTTTTGATAGACCAGAAGATGGCAAACTTGAGATCCCTGATCTGAAGAATAATATTATTTCGGCAGTGCTTCTCGCTAACGGAACTAAACTTAAAACATCAGTTTCAAAATCAGGACTACTTACTGTAATTCTTCCTTATAAAGCGTTTGATCCTATCGCTACGATTGTAAAGGTTGTAGTAAAAGGAAAAGTTAACAGTAAAACCTCGTCTAAAAACAAATAATGCGATCAGAGGGAGCAAATTAAGAACAAATACTAAATCAGGGAATCATCCTGCCTATTTACCAGTATAATAAAAGGATTCCTTATCTCGGTGCTAATGACAACATTTTATATATCACAGATACTATAAAACTTGAAGAATGTTCTTTGAAGGTCTGCTTTTGACAGTACTGTTTTAGGATCAGGAGATTCCTCGCTTCGCTTCGGAATGACAGTGCTGTTGAGGAGTATAGTGGGTGAAGAAGTGGCGATTCGCGACATCTGTTATCATTTTGTAATGTTACATCTGCGAATCGCCACTTCTTCACCCCCAGTAACCAATTAATTTCCATGTCATTCCGAGCGTCAGCGAGGAATCTCCTGCTCATATTTACTGATACCATGAGGAATCCGTGCTATTCAGAAGGAAGTGAAGAACCTGGCATAATACGAGCTTAACGAAGGTAATCATCTCCTTATATAAAGTAATTATAATTAGTGTGACAGTAGAGGTTAATATTGATAATGTCAATCTAAATTAAAGATGTGTATAGAGAGTAGTTAATCTATGGAAAGGCTAAAAGTGGAGAATCCAAAAATGATTTTGTTCATAAAATGAAAGTGTGTCTTAAAGAATTGAGAGAATCCCATAATTGTTTAAGAATTATACTTAGAGCTAAGATTTCTCTTGATGAACACATTGTTCTTTATAATATAGATGAATGTAATGAATTGATTTCAATTTTTGTTAGGAGTATTATCACCGCTACTAAAAAATGACTTCAGCATTCAGCCTTCGTTTGTTCAAATGTTCTTACTTCAAAAAAATAGTTCAGCATTCAGCCTTCGTCTGTTCAATGTTCTTACTTCAAAAAATGACTTCAGTATTCAGCCTTCGTCTGTTCAATTTTTCTTCCTTCAAAAAATAGTTCCTACTTAATCATTTAACAAAAATAAAAATAAACAGCACATTCTCTTTTATATATTAAAAATATAAGTACATTTGCCCAATAATTTATAACAAACCAGTGAGAATATCGTTAATCCATATTATTGTACTCCTCCTCATTATTGCTCAAGACGCTTGAACCGGGAATAATATGTATTACTATAGACATACAGAAGCTTTCCGGGAAACCGGGAAGCTTTTTTTTTAATACTATTTTTAAAATGAAAAAACAGCTCAGAAGCTCAAAAACAACTACAGGGAGAAATATGGCAGGGGCAAGAAGCCTTTGGCGTGCCAATGGGATGAAAGTGGAACAGATGGGAAAGCCTATAATAGCTGTTGTAAATTCATTTTCACAATTCGTCCCCGGACACGCTCATCTTCACGAGATCGGGCAGGTTGTCAAAAAGGAGATTGAGAAAAGAGGACTCTTTGCAGCAGAATTCAATACAATAGCCATCGATGATGGAATTGCTATGGGCCATGCAGGGATGCTCTATTCCCTACCATCGAGAGAATTAATAGCAGATAGTATTGAGTATGTCTGTAACGCACACCTTGCTGATGCAATGATATGTATAAGTAACTGCGATAAGATTACTCCGGGTATGCTGATGGCAGCAATGAGAATTAATATTCCGGTTATTTTTGTTTCAGGGGGCCCCATGGAAGCCGGTCGTTTTAATAACAAATATATTGATCTTGTTGATGCAATGGTCGCAGGTGCGGATGACTCAATCAGCGATAGCGATCTGAGTGAGATTGAAAAACTGGCTTGCCCTACTTGTGGTTCATGCTCAGGTATGTTCACGGCTAATTCAATGAATTGTCTTACAGAAGCCCTGGGATTATCGCTTCCCGGAAATGGGACAATAGTCGCTACTCACCTGAACAGGATTAAGCTTTTTGAAAAAGCCGCCGGATTAATTGTGGATCTGGCTGAGAGATATTACAATGATGGTGATGAGTCGGTTCTTCCCCGATCGATTGCAACAAAGGAAGCATTTATGAATTCAATGTCCCTCGATATTGCTATGGGTGGATCTACGAATACAGTCCTTCATCTTCTTGCAATAGCACAGGAGGCAGGTGTTGATTTCACAATGAAGGATATTGATGAACTTTCGCGTAAGATTCCAAATATATGTAAGGTTGCTCCCAGCTCACAATATCATATTCAGGATGTTAACCGAGCAGGTGGTATTATGGGTATTATGGGTGAACTAGTGCGAGGGAATCTTATAGATACATCTGTAAAAAGACTCGACTATCCCACTCTGCTGGAAGCAGTTTCAGAATGGGATATCATGGGGGACAATGCACAACCTGCGGCTTTTGATACTTATAGGAGCGCCCCTTCCATGGAAAAAAACCTTGTTATGGGTTCACAAAATACTGTATTTAAGGAACTTGATACCGACAGAGAAAAAGGATGCATCAGGTCGGTAGAATATCCATACAGTAAAGATGGCGGTCTGGCTGTGCTTTATGGGAATATTGCAACCAGGGGCTGCATAGTTAAGACAGCTGGTATTGAATCTTCATTGTTTTCGTTCACTGGAAATGCAATAATTTTCGAATCACAGGATGAAGCTGCAGACGGAATTCTTAATGGTACGGTTAAAGAGGGCCATGTAGTTGTTATAAGATATGAAGGACCAAAGGGTGGTCCGGGTATGCAGGAGATGCTCTACCCTACTTCATATCTGAAAGCAAAAGGACTCGATAAAAAATGTGCACTCATAACCGATGGAAGATTTTCCGGAGGCACTTCCGGATTATCGATTGGTCATATCTCCCCGGAAGCAGCATCAGGAGGAGAAATTGCTCTTATCAGAGCCGGTGATCGTATTGAAATAGATATAAGCGGGAGAAAAATAAATGTCCTGATATCAGATGGAGTACTGAAATTAAGACAAAAAGAAGAAGAATCAAAAGGCAACAGAGCTTTTAAACCTGAGAAGCGGGAACGCGTAATTTCATCAGCATTAAAGGCTTATGCCGTAAACGTAAGTTCAGCAGATCTGGGAGCTGTCAGGATAATTTAAAGACAAAAGACAATTTGACAATTTGACAATTAGACAACAACAAATATGAAAACTGTACAGGAAAAAGAACAGGCGACGATAGAAGTCAACGGACAGAAACATATTACAGGAGCAGAGGCTCTTCTGGAATGTCTGATAGAAGAAGGAGTGGATACTATTTTTGGTTATCCGGGAGGAGCAATAATGCCGGTATATGACAAACTTATGGATTATGAGGATAGGCTTAAGCACATTCTTACACGCCATGAACAGGGAGCTGCACATGCCGCTCAGGCTTATGCCATGGTTACGGGCAGACCAGGTATCTGCTTCGCTACTTCAGGACCAGGGGCAACGAATCTTGTAACCGGAATTGCAAATGCATTTCTCGATTCAGTGCCAGTTGTATTCATAACAGCCCAGGTTGTATCCAGTCTTATAGGGACAGATGCATTTCAGGAAACTGATATTATAGGAGTTTCAATGCCAATAACAAAATGGAACTGCCAGGTAAAGAAATCGCATGAAATACCTGATACGATAGCCAAAGCATTTTATATTGCAAAATCCGGCCGGCCTGGTCCTGTGCTTATAGATATCACTAAAGATGCCCAGCTGGAAAAGCTAAACTTCAAGTATAAGAAATGTGATTACATCAGAAGTTATAACCCTCATATTCCTTTGCATACCAAGGCAATAGAATCAGCTGCAATTATGATAAACCATGCTGAAAGGCCATTAATTCTTGCCGGTCATGGTGTACTGATTTCAGGCGCTGAAGATGAGTTAAAGGCATTTGCTGAAAAAACAGGAATACCTGTAGCATCCACACTTCTTGGACTTTCAGGCTTCCCTTCCTCTCATCGCTTGTTTACAGGCATGCTTGGAATGCATGGTAACTATGGACCAAATCTATTAACAAATGAAGCCGATCTTATTATAGCAATAGGTATGCGTTTCGACGACCGTGTAACTGGTAACCTTAAGAAATATGCAAAAAAGGCTACAATAATTCATATTGAGATAGATGAGGCAGAGATAAATAAAAATGTCGTGGTCGATGTCGAGATAAACAATGATGCAAAAGAGGCATTAAAATATCTTATTCCTCTTGTTAAGGAGAATTCATTTGAAAAATGGATAAGAGAATTCAGAATTTGTGATAAAACTGAATACGAGAAGGTAATAAAACCTGAGACAATACCCGAAAAAGGTGAGATAAAAATGGGTGAAGTTGTCAGCCGGATATCAGAAATAACTAAAGGTGAAGCAATAATCGTAACGGATGTAGGACAGAATCAAATGGTTGCAGCCAGGTATTATAAATTCAATCATCCAAACAGTCTGGTTACTTCCGGGGGAATGGGAACCATGGGATTCGGACTTCCGGCAGGATTAGGCGCCAAGATAGGGAGACCCGATAAACAAGTTATTACCTTCGTTGGAGATGGTGGAATTCAGATGACGATTCAGGAGCTGGGAACCATCTTTCAGTATAATGTTCCTGTCAAAATAATTATCCTGAATAATAATTTCCTCGGGATGGTACGCCAATGGCAGGACATGTTTTTCGATAAGAGATATGCTTCAACTGAACTTGTAAATCCTGATTTTGTAATGATTTCCAAGGCATATAGTATACCCGCGAAAAAAGTTTCGAAAAGAGAAGATCTCAACAGTTCACTTCAGGAAATGCTTGCTTCAGAAGGGCCTTATCTCCTTGACATTGCAATTGAGAAGGAAGGAAATGTCTTTCCTATGGTGGAACCGGGAGCATCAGTCTCTGAAATAAGATTAACTTATTAATATGAAAATATTATGAAACAGGAATTTACAATATCACTTTTTACCGAGGACCATATCGGAATCCTGGGTCAGATAACAATTATTCTGACACGAAGACAGATCAATATTGACAGCATTACAGCCTCTGAATCAGCAGTAACAGGTGTTCAACTGCTTACTATAGTAGTCAGTACTACAGATGAGATGATCCAGAAAGTGGCAAGACAAATGGAAAAACTCGTCGATGTTATGAAGGTATTTGTGCACAGCTCTGATCAGATTATTTATCAGGAGATTGCTCTTTTTAAGATTTCTACAAAAGGATTAATGTCGGGAAATGTTATTGATCATATTGTACGAGACCATCATGCCCGGATACTTGAAGTATCTCCCGAATATATCGTTCTTGAAAAAACCGGGCATAAAACCGAAATAACTGAATTGCTGGCCCAGCTTGAACCTTATGGGGTACTTCAATTTGCCAGATCAGGCAGGGTAGCCATAACCAAGCAGGTAAAAGAGCTGAATTCATATCTTAAGGAAATGGATGAGGCCAATCGTTTTAAAACAGAACCAACATTGAATTAAAAACCAGTATTAATCACATATTTAAAATTTAAGATTATGGCAAAAATTGATTTTGGCGGTGTCGTCGAAAATGTAGTTACCAGAGAAGAATTTCCACTTTCAAAGGCCCGCGAAGTACTTAAAAATGAAGTCGTCGCAGTTATCGGTTATGGTGTTCAGGGACCTGCACAGGCAATGAATATGAAAGATAATGGTATAAATGTAATTGTCGGACAGGCACATGAGTTCAGCGCTGATTGGAATAAGGCAATAGCCGATGGCTTTGTTCCGGGCAAAACATTGTTCTCAATTGAAGAAGCAGTTAAAAAAGGTACAATTATTCAATATCTGGTTTCGGATGCGGCTCAGCGTATTGTATGGCCAAAACTAAAACCATGCCTTAAAAAGGGAGATGCACTTTATTTCTCCCATGGATTTTCAATTACTTATAAAGAACATACAGGTGTCATTCCCCCCGATTATGTTGACGTTATCCTTGTTGCACCGAAAGGGTCCGGAACCAGCGTGAGACGCAATTTCCTTGCGGGGGCAGGCATTAACTCAAGCTATTCAGTTTTTCAGGATTTTACCGGGAGAGCTCAGGAACGTACAATTGCGTTAGGGATTGCTATAGGTTCAGGTTATCTATTCCCAACAACTTTTGAACAGGAGGTTTACAGCGATCTGACAGGAGAACGCGGCGTTTTAATGGGCGCTCTTGCAGGAATTATGGATGCACAATACCAGGTACTGCGTGAAAATGGACATAGCCCTTCTGAAGCATTTAATGAGACTGTGGAGGAGCTGACCCAGAGCCTCATAAGACTCGTTGATGAAAACGGAATGGACTGGATGTATGCTAACTGTAGTGCAACAGCACAGCGTGGAGCGCTCGACTGGCGTCCAAAATTCAAAGCAGCAACACTTCCTGTTTTCATCGACTTGTATAAAAAAGTCAAATCAGGAGAAGAATGTGTAAGAGTTCTTGAGTCAACCGGCGCTGACAATTATAGACAGGTACTTAATGCTGAATTAAGCGAACTTGGTAATTCCGAGATGTGGAGAGCAGGTGCAGCAGTGAGAAAACTGAGACCGGCAAAGAAATAATCTACAAATAATTAATAAAGATGGACGATAAGGTTATAATATTCGATACCACACTCCGCGATGGAGAGCAGGTGCCTGGTTGCCAGTTAAATACAATTGAAAAAATTGAAGTTGCCCAGGCTCTTGAAGCTCTCGGGGTTGATGTTATCGAAGCTGGGTTTCCTATTTCAAGTCCGGGAGACTTCAAATCGGTAGTGGAAATATCAAAGGCTGTTTCAAACCCTGTGATCTGCGCTCTTACCCGGGCCGTCAAGAAAGATATAGAAGTCGCAGCTGATGCTCTTCAATATGCAAAAAGGAAAAGGATACATACCGGTATCGGAGTTTCTGAGTTCCATATAAAATACAAAATCAAAACAACTCCTGAAGAAATACTGAGAAGAGCGGCAGATGCAGTTAAATATGCGAAAAAATTTGTTGAGGATGTTGAATTTTATGCAGAAGACGCAGGCAGAAGTGAAAATATATTCCTTGCGAAAGTTATTGAAGCAGTAATAAAAGCGGGAGCAACTGTAGTAAATATCCCCGATACAACTGGTTACTGTCTGCCCGAGGAATATGGTCAGAAGATAAAATATCTCAGGGAAAATGTTCCTAATATAGATAAAGCCATTATTGCAACACATTGTCATAATGATCTTGGTATGGCAACTGCCAATACAATGATGGGAATTATAAATGGAGCGAGGCAGGTTGAAGTGACTATTAATGGTATCGGAGAAAGAGCGGGAAACACATCCCTTGAGGAAATTGTCATGATTCTAAAGAGTCACCACGATCTTAAATTAAAAACTGATATAAATACAAAACTTATTTATAGCACAAGCCGGCTTGTTTCAACTCTTATGAGTATGCCGGTTCAGGCTAACAAAGCAATCGTTGGAAGAAACGCATTTGCTCATTCTTCAGGTATTCATCAAGATGGCGTTCTTAAGAAGAGGGAAAACTATGAAATTATTGACCCGGTTGAGGTTGGAATCAGGGAGTCATCAATAATCCTGACCGCCCGAAGTGGCAGGGCCGCTCTTAATCACCATCTTGAACTACTCGGATTTAACTTTGGCAAGGAGGAGATTGATGATATTTACCATCGGTTCCTTGTGCTTGCTGACAAGAAAAAAGAGATCAATGATGAAGATATAAAAATACTTGCCGGTGTTGTTTTCCAGGGGGAAAAATCGCCTAAGCTCGATCTTCTTCAGGTTTCATGCGGAAAATCATTAATTCCTGTTGCTACTGTCGGCATAAAGATTAATGGTGAAGTGCACTTCTCAACTGCCTCCGGAAACGGACCTATCGATGCCGCATTCACTGCTGTCAAACAGCTGATAAGCAAGACAGTGCATCTCGAAGAATTTCTTATTCAGGCTATTACGAAAGGAAGTGATGACCTCGGTAAGGTACATATCCAGGTTGAACATCAGGGAAAAATCTATTATGGATTTTCTGCCAATACCGATATCATTACTGCTTCAGTCGAAGCTTTTATTGATGCTCTTGCAAAAATAAACTGAAAGAGAATATATATTTTATAAATGAACGCAAAAACACTTTTTGACAAAATCTGGGACAGCCATGTAGTGCGATCCATTAAAGATGGACCTGATGTTCTATACATCGACAGGCATTACATACACGAAGTTACAAGTCCGCAGGCTTTTAACGGCCTTAAAGATCGTGGTATTCCTGTTTTCAGGCCCGGAAAAACAATTGCCACTGCGGACCATAACATACCCACAAAAGACCAGCATCTTGCAATCCGTGATCTACTTTCACGAAATCAGGTCGAAAGACTTAATGAGAATTGTCAGAAATACGGGATCGAGTTGTTTGGGCTAAATCATCCAAAAAACGGTATTGTCCATGTCATTGGTCCTGAACTCGGATACACTTTGCCCGGTATGACAATTGTTTGTGGCGACAGCCATACTTCAACCCACGGAGCATTTGGAACAATAGCATTTGGTATTGGAACAAGCGAAGTTGAGATGGTGCTTGCAACCCAATGTATACTCCAGCCCAAACCAAAAAGCATGAGGATTACCCTCGAAGGTGAACTTCATAAGGGAGTCACCTCCAAAGATATAGTCATGTACATTATATCCCGGATCTCGGCCAGCGGTGCTACAGGATATTTTGTTGAGTATGCCGGTTCTGCAATAAGTAGCCTGAGCATGGAATCCAGGATGACAATCTGCAATATGAGTATTGAAATGGGTGCCCGGGGCGGTTTAATTGCCCCTGATGAAACTACATTCGAATACCTGGGTAAGATTCCTTCTATACCAGGAATTGAAAATTTAAAATCATCAGTAAATGAATGGAAAAAACTTCAGGATGATCCTAAAGCCATCTTCGACAAAGATCTTAAATTTGATGCCGGATTAATAAAACCCATGATCACCTATGGTACTAATCCGGGTATGGGGATGGCTATCGATGATTCGATTCCACTCACAGATAATAATGGAAATAATGCCTCTGCCTCTTTTTTAAAATCACTTGATTATATGGGTTTTAAACCCGGAATGAAGCTACTTGGACATCCGATAGATTATGTCTTCGTCGGGAGCTGCACAAATGGAAGGATTGAGGATTTCAGGGCATTCGCAAAGATCATAAAAGGAAGAAAAAAAGCAGAGAATATCACAGCACTTATCGTTCCCGGGTCAAAAAAAGTGGAAGAACAGATGGCTGCTGAAGGTCTTATAGAGCTTTATAAGAGTGCAGGTTTTGAGGTCAGACAACCAGGATGTTCTTCATGTCTGGCAATGAACGAAGATAAGATCCCCCAGGGGAAATATGCAGTTTCAACTTCTAACAGAAATTTTGAAGGGAGACAGGGCCCTGGTGCAAGGACTTTGCTTGCCAGTCCGCTTACAGCAGCCGCTGCAGCAATAACCGGAAGGATAACAGATCCAAGAGAATTTATAAATGAAGAACAAAAAGTTAAAAAATAGTCAGATATGCCAAAAGTTAAGTTTATTACTCTGGAGTCAACCTGTGTCCCTCTTCCATTCGAAAACGTTGATACAGATCAGATTATACCTGCGAGGTTTTTAAGCGCCACTTCAAGGCAGGGATTCGGAGATAACCTTTTCCGCGACTGGAGATATACAAAAACCGGAGAGAAAAACAGTGATTTTGTTCTGAATAATCCGGATTTTACCGGAAAGGTACTTGTAGCAGGTAAAAATTTTGGAAGTGGATCAAGCCGGGAGCATGCTGTTTGGGCAATCTTTGATTATGGTTTCAGGGCTGTGGTATCGAGTTTCTTTGCTGATATTTTCATGAACAATGCCCTTAATAACGGTCTTCTTCCTATAGTAATTTCTGATGATCTTCTGAAAAAATTGCATGCTTTGATTCAAAAAAATCCGGACACAAAAGTTAAAATAGATCTTGAAAAACAGACATTTACAATAGCATCTACAGGAGATTCAGTTAATTTCGATATCAACCCTTATAAGAAAGAATGTCTGTTAAAAGGGCTGGACGATATTGACTTTCTATTGAGTATGAAGAGTTTAATAACCAGTTATGAAAATAACAAAAGCCAGTAATATGAGAGTTGAAATAATGGATACGACCCTAAGGGACGGTGAACAGACGCAGGGAGTGTCATATTCACCGCTCGAAAAGCTCCATGTCGCCAAGCTTCTTCTAATGGATCTTAAAGTCGATCGGATTGAAGTGGCTTCTGCCCGGGTTTCCGTAGGGGAATTTGAGGCTATCAGGCAAATAACTGACTGGGCCCGGCATAATAATCTCCATAGGAAAATAGAAGTTCTTGGTTTTGTCGATGGGGATATTTCATTGAATTGGATAGATGATGCTGGTGGAAAAGTTATCAACCTTCTTTGCAAAGGATCACTTCGCCATCTCGAAAAACAATTGAAAAAAACACCGGAAAAGCATATAAGCGAAATTAAAGAAATTATCAGGAACGCTGAGGCCCGCGACATGGAAGTAAATATTTATCTCGAAGACTGGTCGAACGGAATGATATATTCAGAAGAATATGTTTTCTATCTGCTGGATTCTTTGAAAGATGAAAACATCCGGAGATTCATGCTTCCCGATACGCTGGGTATCCTAAACCCCGAACAGACCTTCAACTTCTGTAAAAAAGTTATTGACCGTTATCCTTCACTCCATTTTGATTTTCATGCACATAATGATTATGATCTGGCGGTGGGAAATGTATGTTCAGCAGTTAACGCGGGCATTAAAGGTATTCATACTACAATTAACGGGCTCGGTGAAAGAGCAGGAAATGCTCCTCTCTCCAGCGTTATTGGTGTACTTCGCGATCTGCTTCATACAGAAACAGGGATAAATGAATTCGAGATCACCAAAGCAAGCAAAATAGTAGAGACATTCAGTGGAATACGTATACCTGTTAATAAACCAGTGATTGGTGAGAACGTTTTTACTCAAACCTCAGGAGTACACGCCGATGGGGATAGTAAAGACAACCTATATTATAATAATTTACTTCCTGAAAGATTCGGAAGAAAAAGGAAATATGCCCTTGGTAAGCAATCGGGCAAAGCAACTATCAGGAAAAACCTTGAAGAATTCGGGCTCTTTCTTAACCCTGACTCACTTAATAAAGTGACTCAGAGAGTCATTGAACTTGGCGATAAGAAAGAAAATGTTACAACAGAGGACCTGCCATTTATCATTGCCGACGTGCTTGGCAGCGAACAGATAAATTACAAGATCTTTATAAAAAACTATTCCCTATCCCTCTCCTTTGGTTTAAAACCGTTTGCAAGCGTTCAGATCGAGATTGACGGCAATTTATACCAGGAAACATCATCAGGCGACGGACAATATGATGCTTTTATGAAAGCGTTACGGATAATTTATGATAAACTTGGGAAGCAGTATCCGGCATTAACAGATTATCAGGTATCTATACCTCCCGGAGGTAAAACTGATGCTTTTGTTGAGACGGTTATTACCTGGGACTACAACGGAAAGGAATTTAAAACCAGAGGATTTGACGCCGACCAGACTGAATCAGCTATAAAGGCGACCGAACGAATGCTGAATATAATTGAGAATATTGAACTGAAAACAATAACCAACAAAAAATTAATAGACGTAGCTCATGGAATTTAAAATAGCTGTTTTACCGGGCGACGGTATTGGACCTGAGATAATTGATCAGGCAAAAAAAGTAATTATCGCTGTCGGGAAAAAGTTTAAACATACGTTTATTTTTAAGTATGGATTAGTCGGTGCTATTGCTATTGATAAAACAGGGAATCCGCTACCTGATGAAACACTCGATCTTTGTAAGTCGTCCGACGCTATTCTTTTTGGCGCTATCGGTGACCCGAAATACGACAATAATCCTGCTGCAAAAGTTCGTCCCGAACAGGGTTTGCTCGCGATGAGAAAAGAACTTGGATTATATGCAAACGTACGACCTGTTACAACCTTCCCTTCATTAATCGACAAATCTCCATTAAAGAAAGAAATAGTTCAGGGTGTGGATATTATGATGATAAGGGAGCTTACCGGAGGAATTTATTTTGGAAAACCGCAGGGAAGATCTGAGGATGGCAATACTGCTTATGATTCATGTGTTTACAGCCGGTATGAGATCGAAAGAGTTGTGAAGCTTGCATGTGAGTACGCGATGAGCCGTTCAAAAAAGATAACAGTTGTTGATAAGGCGAATGTTCTTGCAACGTCCAGACTTTGGCGCGAGACAGCGCTTATTATAGGTAAAGAATATAAAGAGGTCACAATGGACTTCATGTTTGTGGATAACGCAGCTATGCAGTTGATTCAGAATCCAAAGAGGTTCGATGTAATTGTAACTGAAAATATGTTTGGGGATATTCTCTCCGATGAAGCCAGCGTCCTGACCGGATCTCTGGGACTGCTGCCGTCTGCTTCAATCGGGCTTTCAACATCAGTATTTGAACCCATACATGGCTCATATCCTCAGGCTGCAGGAAAAAATATTGCCAATCCTTTGGGAACAATATTATCTGTGGCAATGATGTTCGATCTTGCCTTCAAACTGAAAACAGAAGCTGAAATAATACAATCTGCTGTCGAAAAATCTATTGAAAATGATATTGTAACTGTAGATCTGAACAGAACCCATCCAAAATCAACTTCGGATGTAGGTGACTGGATTTCAAATTATATTCAGGAAGGCCCTCTTTAGTGCATAGCCGTCAACTTAAACTCTGGGGATGAATGAGAAACTGCGTGAAAAAGTTTCCCCCCGCCAATAGCGGGACAGGCTCTCCTTTTGAAGGACTACCCTTTATACACATCTTAGTTATCAATTAGAAGATAGCTAAAACCTTAGGGCTTGGTTTTGAACATTCTTAGCCACGAAGTGGCTAAATATGAATAACCCCCGGCGCCAGCCGGGGGTAGGATA
>JANYIW010000227.1 GCA_025358645.1 Bacteroidales bacterium | reverse complement strand
CTGTGAAACATAATAAGGAGAATCTCCATTCGATTCCTTGATCTATTTTTTTGCAGTGCTTCTAAAAATTACTTTTTTTGGATACCGGTGCAAAGCTAATGATAAAGTTTTTAAAAACAAATTTTCGCCATTTCTTTATTTGCTCCGGAGATTCAAGAGGCAAGTGTAAAAATGCGAGACCCTTGATTGGTAAAGGGAAAATGATATCTTTGACAGTTAAGTGCATTGGCATACAACATTTAACAATAGGAACACAAAGCATTTATTTGATTGGTTTATTGCAGTACCTGACAAAATAACTATTAATGAACATCAAATAGAAGATGTATGAGAATCATTTTTATAAAGACCGGAATTGTAAGTTGTTTTGCATTTGTATTTTTTTGTCAGGTGGGTTGGGCTCAGAAGGAGACTACTTCATGGAAGAGTTTCCCGGGTGAATATGAAAATCAGGTTCGTCAGAATCTCAAAGCAGCCTCTGAGGCTTGGTCAACAAAAAACTTTGAAGCAACCCGTTCGGAATATAACAAGGTGGTTGCTGTCTTAAACGCACCTGCTCAATATAAGAGTTACGCGCAATTGCGGATTGCCCAAAGCTACATGTCAGAAAAGAACACCGCAGCCGCCAGGACAGAGTATGAAAAGATCAGAGCAAATAAGACTTATCCGGAAGTGCATCGCTATGAGGCGGAAGAATGCATGAAAGAAATTGACCGGAAGGCAAAAGGGCTTCCAGCGCGCGATGTTAGGGAATCAAGAACAATAATTAAGCCTGTAAAGGAATTTTCTGCTGAGTTTTATATTGCCCCAAATGGCAAAGATAAGAATCCCGGTACAGCAAAAAAGCCATTCGCTACTCTGGAGAAAGCACGTGATGAAATTCGTACGCTCAAAACCAAAGGGCTTACCGGTGCTGTCGCTGTTAATCTGTTACCCGGCAAATATCAGGCGAATGAAACGTTTGTACTTACCTCAGATGATTCCGGCACACCCTCATCGCCCATAGTTTATCGTGCAGATAAAAAAGGAACGGCCGTGTTATATGGTGGTAAAAAATTAAGCGGATTCAAATTAGTGACTGATCCAACAGTAATCAATTGCTTACCTGAAAAAGCGAGAGGTAAAGTCTATCAATGTGATCTCAAAAAACTAGGTGTCAAGGACTATGGTGAGCTTGTAGAGCGGGGATTTGGAGTTAACCCTCCACCGACTTTAGAGTTATTTTTCAATAATCAACCACTGACTGTAGCCCGATGGCCAAATAAAGGATTTGTAAATGGAGGAAAGGTGATTGAGCCTGGAGTAAGAAACGAGAAAAAACCTTCTGTTTTTGAATACCTTGACGCTCGTCATTCGCGCTGGACTAAAGCAAAAGATGGCTGGTTGTATGGTTATTTTTCTAATGGTTGGGCTGACCGGACTTTAAAAATTATCAATATTGATACTTCTTTAAAGACATTAACTTGCACCCCTGGTAACATGAAGGTTGACAGCTGGTTCAATAACGGGAAAATCAGATATCTGGCGTTCAACATGCTTGAAGAGCTGGACATACCGGGGGAATGGTATCTTGACCGTGAGACGGGTATCCTGTATTTTTATCCACCATCAGATCCAACAAAGGCATCCGTTGAGATTGGTATGCTTATGGTACCTATGCTTTCAATGTCGAATGTATCCAATGTTCGTTTTGAAGGTCTTGTTTTTGATCTTTCCAGAGTCAGTTGCATGTCTATCGAAAATAGTGAAAATTGTCTCATTGCCGGATGTACAATAAAACGCTTCGCTGATAGCGGGATAAAAATTAATGGAGGCAAAAACAATGGTATATTAAGCTGTGATATTTACTCCATGGGCCGCCTTTGTACACATGTAATCGGTGGCGATAGATTGACCCTTAGTCCGGGTAATCATTTTGTTGAGAATTGCAGGATGTATTCCTTCGGACGTGTTGACCATACTTATGTTCACGGAGTGCTGCTTGAGGGTGTAGGAAACCGCGTGGCGCATAATCTCTTTTATGACTGCCCGGCTAATGTTGTGCGTATTGAGGGAAACGATCATATAATTGAATTTAATATAGTGCACGATGCTTTGCTCGAAACGGAGGATCAGGGCGCCATGGAAGTTTACGGTAATCCAACATACCGTGGTGATATATTCCGTTACAATCTCTTTTCAGATATCGGCTATAACTTTACTGGTCCGGCTACCGGTGCCGGCTGTGCCGGCATTAGATTTGATGATGGTATTTGTGGTATGCAGGTCTACGGAAATATATTTCATAACTCATCTCAGGCATTCGGGGGTATAAATTTCAACGGGGGCCGCGATAACATTATTGATAATAATATATTCGCTGATTGTAAGGTGGGAATATCAGGTACTTACCATGCAAATGACGGGACATGGAAACTTTTAGAGAATGGAGGAGATAAGAACCGTTATATTATGAATGACCTTTATCTTTCACGTTACCCTGATTTAAACCATGCTCTTAAGCAGCCGGTTGACAATTTCGTATGGCGGGCAGTCTTTTGGAACTGCAGACGTACATTTGACACATACGGGAAACCAGTGATTGAAGATTTTGACATCATAGAAACTTCTGAGTATTCTAATAAAGGTTCACTCTTTGTAAACACAGAAAAAGGCGATTTTAACCTGAAGCCGGCTGCCCTGTCTTTTGAACGTATTGGATTCAGACCGATACCGGTAGACGAAATAGGTCTTTACAACGATGTTTATCGCGCCTCTCCATTGGTGGAAGTGCTACCTTTATCGGGACAGTAAGTTAAGCCAAAAATCTTAACCTGAAGGAATATGAAAAGAAGAATTTATGATCGTGAGTTTAAACAGGTTGTTGTTGAACTCAGTTGTCATAAAAAAGAGTTAAAATACTG
>JANYIW010000201.1 GCA_025358645.1 Bacteroidales bacterium | reverse complement strand
CCTAAAGTTGGCAAAAAGATTGAAATGAGGTCACAAATTAACATAGAAGATAATGGAATTGAAACCTAAGAATTCCCTGATTAAAGACTGGAAAGGTCATAAGGGCAGACCCTTTCTGATCTCCGGTCCATGCAGCGCTGAGACTGAGGAACAAGTGATGGCAACTGCGACGCAATTAGCTAAATTAAAAGAAGTTAGTGTATTCCGTGCAGGAATCTGGAAACCAAGAACTCGTCCAAATTCGTTTGAAGGAGTTGGTGTTGAAGGCTTGAAATGGCTCAGAAGAGTGAAACAGGAAACCGGTCTGCTTGTCGGCACTGAAGTAGCTAATGAAAAACATGTCTACGAGGCACTTAAATATGGTATTGACATGTTATGGATTGGAGCGCGTACATCTGTTAATCCATTCACTGTGCAAGAGATATCAGATGCCCTGAGTGGAGTTGATGTTATGGTACTGGTCAAAAACCCCATCAATCCCGACCTCGAGTTATGGATTGGAGCAATTGAACGAATTGCAAGAGCGGGTATTACACGAATTGGTGCAATCCACAGGGGTTTCTCCTCTTATGAAAAGACATTGTACCGTAATCAGCCTAACTGGCAATTGCCAATTGAACTTCGCAGACGAATCCCTGATTTACCGATAATCTGTGATCCAAGCCATATCGGAGGTGCAAGGCAATTTCTTTATGAGATTTCCCAGAAAGCTATGGACCTCAATTTTGATGGTTTAATGCTCGAATCACATATTGATCCTTCAAAAGCATTAAGTGATGCTGCACAACAGCTTACACCCAACGATCTGAAAGAACTTTTAAGCAGATTAATACTTCGTAATCCGAGCACTTCTGATCCGAAATTACTTGATGTACTTGGAGAATTAAGGCAACAAATCGACGTTTACGATGATCATCTCCTCGATCTGATGGAGCAAAGAATGAAAGTTGCAGAAACAATCGGCCGTTATAAAAAGGAAAATAATATTACTATCTTGCAGACAGCCCGGTGGGATGAAATTATAAATAAAGTTATAGCCAGGGGTCTGGCTAAAGGACTCAGTCCGGAATTAATCGATACAATTTTTAAAGCGATTCACCAGGAGTCTATTAACCATCAGATGAAGGTAATGAATAACGAAGTGAAAAGCGGGGACGACGAAAAATAAAATTTATAGTAAACTTATGGAGAGATATCTGGAACCGTCCGCAATTAAAGGTACTATCAAAGCTCCGGCTTCAAAAAGTATGACACAACGGGCAATTGCAGCTGCATTACTGGCTGACGGTGAAAGTACGATTCATAATCCCTCCTATTGCGACGATTCATTGGCAGCTATGAGTATAGCAGTCGGACTCGGTGCAAGGGTTGAACCTATGGTTAACGAACTTAAGATAATTGGTTCTGCAACTTTAAAAGAGTCAAAACTTAATTGCGGAGAGTCGGGACTGGCTATCCGAATGTTTTCCCCGATCGTTGCTTTATATCCTGCTGAGATTACCATGGTTGGTGCAAATTCTCTTAAAAAGAGGCCAATGATCATGATTGAAGAGGCTTTAAATCAGCTTGGAGTGAAGTGCAAAAGCTCAGCCGGATTTCTTCCTCTTACAATTCAGGGACCAATAGTCGGCGGACGTTGCGAAATTGATGGATCGGTTAGCAGCCAGTTATTAACAGGATTGCTTATGGCTTTACCTCTGGCTTCAAAAAATTCGGAAATTAAGGTCAAAAACCTGAAGAGTAAACCATACATTGATATGACGATCCAGCTTTTGAACTCTTTCGGAATAACAATTGAAAATTCAAATTATAACTTATTCAAAATCTCAGGTAATCAGAAGTACACTCCTAATACCTACATAGTAGAAAGTGACTGGAGTGGAGGTGCATTTCTCCTGGTTGCCGGTGCCATTAACGGGCAGTTGATTATAAAAGGACTCAGGAGAGACAGCAAACAAAGTGATATGTCAATACTTAACGCGCTTGAGATGGCAGATGCACGTATGATTATAGGAGATGACCAGATTGAGATTTCAAAATCAGAATTAAAAGCATTTGAGTTTAATGCTACACAATCACCGGATCTTTTCCCACCGCTTGTTGCTCTCGCTTCATATTGTAAAGGGATTTCAACCATAAAAGGTGTTTCAAGGTTAATATATAAGGAGAGCAACCGGGCTGAAACTCTTAAGGAAGAGTTTGGCAAAATGAATATTAAGATAGAAATTAATGACGATCTGATGTTTGTGACAGGAGGCCAGCCTCAGAGCGCCAGGGTTGAATCGCATGAAGACCATCGCATCGCAATGGCTGTAGCTGTTGCAGCACTGGGAGCAACAGGAAGAGTATCAATCAGGGACTCACAGTGTGTAGCTAAATCTTATCCGGGGTTTTTCGATGATCTCAGAAATCTTGGGGCTTTAGTTCATGAATGATAAGTGAAATGGAGCTATTTTTAGAGGCACGCTGTTCACTGTGTTTCTTTTTTGCTTATTAACCATAAATCAATTATAAAATGAAAAAGAATTCTAAGATTTTATTAAGTGATGATGAGATGCCCAGACAATGGTATAATATCGTTGCAGATATGCCTAACAAACCAATGCCACCTTTGCATCCGGCTACAAAACAACCAGTCGGCCCGGAAGACCTTGCCGCTGTTTTTCCAATGGAGCTAATTAAACAGGAAGTATCGTCCGAGAGGTATATTGATATACCGGAGGAGGTACTTGACCTCTACACGGCCTTTCGTCCCTCACCCATGTTCAGGGCATTCAACCTCGAAAAATCTCTTGGCACAAAAAGCAAAATCTACTATAAGTATGAAGGTGGTAATTATTCAGGTTCGCATAAAGCCAACACTGCACTTCCACAGGCATATTATAACAAAATGGAAGGCATAAAGAGAATTACCACCGAGACCGGAGCCGGACAATGGGGAAGCGCTATGAGTTTCGCATGTCACCATTTCGGACTTGAACTACTTGTCTTCATGGTAAAGGTCAGCTATAACCAGAAACCGGGCCGCAAGCTTTTAATGAACACATATAATGCCAAGGTTGTCGCTTCACCAAGCACTATGACAGTGGCCGGAAGGAAAGTCCTTGAACTGGACCCCGACTCCCCGGGAAGTCTGGGTATTGCAATTTCCGAAGCTATGGAGGTAGCCGTACAGGATCCCTATACCAAATACGCACTAGGTAGTGTTCTCAATCATGTTATCCTTCACCAGACTATTATTGGACAGGAAGCGCTACTTCAAATGGAAAAGGCAGGGGATTACCCTGATGTTGTGATCGGCTGTTTCGGCGGAGGTTCTAACTTCTCAGGAATTGCATTTCCATTTCTTCGCGAAAAGTTGCTTCACGGAAAAAATATCAGGCTTGTCGCCGTTGAGCCAGCCTCGTGTCCGAAACTTACTAAAGGCAAATTCATGTACGACTTCGGCGATTCGGCAGGGATGACCCCTCTCCTTCCAATGTACACACTCGGACATAATTTTATGCCAGAGAAGATACATGCAGGTGGTTTACGCTACCACGGTGCAGGAGTTATTGTAAGTCAGCTCCTCAAAGACGGATTTATTGAGGCTAAGGCAAAGATGCAGAGGGAATGTTTTGAAGCAGGTGTGCTTTTTGCAAGGACAGAAGGTATTCTTCCTGCTCCCGAATCGACTTATGCTATTGCCGGAGCGCTTGATGAGGCAAGAAAGGCCGACATGGAAGGAGTATCAAGGACAATACTCTTTAACCTGAGTGGCCATGGTCATTTCGACATTTCTGCTTATGAGAAGTATTTTGAAAACAATCTTCCTGATCACGAACTGACTACTGCAGAGATTGATGATGCACTAAGTAAAATTAACATCCCGGTCTAGGAAAAAACAAGAATAATTATCTGCTTATATCTGCGTAATCTGCGGGAAACATATTTTATCCCGCTGATCGCGCAGATCTTCACAGAAAAAATATTAAAAATCAGAATAGGATGTCGGATGAAGCAGATATGGATTGGCTTTTGAGACAGTATTTTTATACTCATCCATTCCCGATAATTTTTTCCATCCGTCTGAATCCCTGAAGGCATTCCAATGATCATCATGCGATTTCATATCAGCATAAGTGGTCATATACATAAGCCTTGGCATCAGACTTCCTAATAATACCTGACCATAAAACACAGCATTGGAACCTACTTTTTCAAATATCCCAATCTCCCCACCTTCATTGAACATCTGAATTTTCTTCGCTGCTTTAGCCTCTGTTGCACTCTCATAACTCCGGAGTTCATAGATCCTTTCCGAAGGAGTTGTTGTATACTTTGTAACTCTGAATTCAGGCATCTGAGAGAAAGCTTTCAGAAGAATACTTTCATATCTCGTAAATGGCGGATTGTTATAAGCTGCATCAAGGAATTCCTTGCCTGCCGTGGCATAAGCCTGATCTTTTTCAAGTTTGACTGACAGCTGCATAAATTGATCCATCGTTTTGAAAGGAATAAACACATAGATGAGTTTTCCAAAAGCAGTGTCGGCTTCCACTGGTTTAAATACTCCTACAATTGGGATACCAGCCCTATGAAGCGCTGGCAGATAAGCTTCTTTGAGATATGCGTCGATCTTACTCTCCTGAGTTTTATCAGCAATCCGATAAATTTTTATCTCATAATACTGTTGTGTTGCAGGCGCTGCTCCAAAACCATTGAAAACAACTGATACAAATAACATTAATGACGGAAATATCCGGTAAATAATTTTTGATTTTTTCATAGTTAAAATTTTAATTATCAATTTATTAATACTCTTTCGAAAAACCCTTAAATATTTTATTCGCATGTTCCGGAGTCAGTTCAGAACCTGACTGAATGTAAAACCTGTGATACAAAGTCATTGATTGTCCTTTCTCGATTTTGTAACTCCTCTTTTCCTGTTTTGGATCATAGGAATTCTGTCCAAAGTTATTTATTGAAAAAAGACCATAACCGCGGGCATGAGCATAAGCAGGGTAACCGGAGTTTTTAGGGTTATCAAATATTGCCATGGAAATCCTGACATTATTTTTAATACCTGAAAGAATTACCCAGTCATTTCTTGTTCCCCATACAGCATCCCCTTTTAGCCCTGTGCTGGAAATGTACATACCTGTGACTCCGGTGTTATCAGTGGCTTTTACTGTGGTAGGATTTCCTTTATCGTCGGTGAATATCAGAGATTCTTTTGAAGGCATTTCAAATGCTCTGTCAACCCTGATCGCAAATAAACCTTCCTTGCTTTCGCCAATTGTGACCGTACCGTTTATTGCAGTTAAGGTTGAGATATGATCAATTGTACTGGAATTCTTGTCACCATAAAAAATATACCTTACATTTTCAGTTAACAATATATTCCCTTTATTATCAACCCAGTTCAGGAGTACTTCAAGTATTCCTTTCTTCCCGCTTACTGCCTGAACAATTTTCTGATGAACGATATGTCCATATAAATCCTTCTTCTCAGCGGGTATCGCTGAAGAGTTATTCCAGAAATCAAGTCCATTGACATTGCCATGGTTAAACCAGATTCCGATATGGTGTGGATGATCGACCCGTTCACCTTTTCTCGGTTCAATCGGATAACCTCTTGTAACAACCGATCCTTCAGGAGCATTAACAGGGAACAGGAAAGACTTTTCAATGTTTTCAGGATATTGGTAAGACGTAAACAAGTTTCCATTAATGTATACATCAACTTTATGTTTGTCGTCGACTCTGACTAATCTTACTCCCTTATCCCCTGAAGGTTGGGCGTTTAGGATCATTCCTGAAGCAAACAATGTAAGAATACAAAATCCATTTCTTATCCATTTCATGCTTACCGATAAATTTTTAATTGTTCTCATGGTTGATTATAATTATTAATATCGGAATACTTTCCCACCCGCCAGAACCTCCTGTTTTGCCTCGTCAAATGAAGCTTTTTCGCCGGTTCTGAGTGCAGCAGTACACATTATTGTAGCAATAGAATGATTATAACCTGCCATTATATCTGCATTTGGCTTCTTTCGGTCACGAACACACTCCATCCAGTTTCTTACATGAGCATTAGTCATAGCATCTGAACCTGTGTTGGCTGATGTTTCCACTTTTAACCCCGGTAAGTCCATTGGATCAAGAAGGTTAGACTGCATATCCATATCTTTGGCGTCACGGGTAGTGAGTCCCCCTTCTGAATTGATCTTATTGGTATCAAGATTGAGTGAGCCTCCATTTGAAAAATAAATCTCTTTTGTTCCACCAGCTGAGTTGGTAAAGCGAGATGTGTAAACAACCTGGAAAGATGAATTGGCATCACCATAATCCATTACAGCTGTCATAGTGTCAAAATTCGTACGACCGTCTTTCCAGAGATAAATGCCGCCATTTGCGGCAACGGTCTTTGGATGACTTAATCCTGTGAACCAATGAACTGTATCAATCTGGTGCGCCATCCACTGTCCTGGTATTCCGGATGAATATGGCCAGAATAACCTGAATTCAAGATATTTCCTTGGATCCCAGGCTGCAGGTTCACGATTCATCTGAAAACGTTTCCAGTCAGTATCAGCTTCTTTAATAACCGGGGTTAGTTGTGGTCTTCTCCATCTGCCGGGTTGATTAACATTCCATGACATTTCAACCATTACAATTTTTCCAAACTTACCTGATCTTATATAATCATTAGCCGCGATATAATTCGGAGTACTTCTGCGTTGAGACCCGATCTGAACTATCTTTTTGGTTTCCTGAACAGCTTTGAGAGCTTCTTTTGCATCAGACATAGTCTCAGCAAAAGGCTTTTCACAATAAGCATCCTGTCCAGCCCTTACAGCTTCGGCAAGCACTAATGCATGCTGAAAATCCGCAGTGCTGATTATAACAGCATCTGTATCCTTTCCACTATAGAGCTCATCATTATTACGGGCTTTTCTGATTGTAACACCTTTCCCTTTGAAAAATGTCTCTGCTTCATCCCTACGTCTGTTCCAGAGATCAGATACTGCTACAATCTCAAAATTAAATTCTTTCGCCTGACTGAGGAATGCAGGTGCAAGAGATGATCTGAACCTGTCGGAAAAGCCAACGATCCCAACACGAACCCGGTCATTTGCACCAATGATTCGTGAATAGCTCTTTGCGCCCAGAGTCAGTCCTGCTGCTCCCAATGCTGATTTTTGAATGAATTCTCTACGGGTTGCCATAATAAATTATTTAAGGTTGTAAATTAGTTCCGGTACCTATGCCTACAATCCAATAAATCAAAAAAATTTGTAATGGAGCTACATCTCAGTTGCTCTGTTAATTCCATTCATTTACACAATTCACAAAGTAATGTTGAAGGAAATAACATCATATTAACTCCTTGGATAAATGTAAATTTACAATAATTCCGTTAACGTACACATGAAATGAGATGCTTTTTTACGTTTTTTGTTTCTTTAACCTTTTTTAACATTCATATTATCTAATTGAAATATATTTGATTTGAGTATCCACGGGTAATGATCTGAATAATGAAAAATGCTCGGATTCTATTTCTTTGCGGATTGATAATACAAACTCATAATTTGCGAATTCGGATCGTAAACGCTTCTGCAGGGTTGGAAACCATAAGCTGATGTATCTCTTTTTCGGAGAAGTTTTCATTTTTCAGACGAGGTATCAATTTCTCAAAAATAGTTGTATATCCGCGGTACTCCCCTCCTTTTTCTTCCCCGGGATGATACCAACCGGCGTCATGTGATAAAAGGACTTTGCCAAGCATATTATTTTCTTTCATATTCTTTATCATCCTGACATAATCTTCCACATTATTATCATTCAATCCATCGAGCCCGATCCATGCTCCCATATTAGCTGCTTTGACATGGTTTCTGAGATCTTTTTCAACCTGGGCATGAACCCAGATAAATGCTTCTGGCTCTACTCCTTCTGTGTGAAGAATATCAAGTTGCTCAAATGCAGGAACAGATGGTCCTGTATGAGAAGCAATTGTTAACCCAGTTTTAAGGTGGGTAAGTGCTGCTGCCGTTACAAGTTTTTTGTGAAGGTCCGACAAACTCCCGCTCGCAACTCCTATTTTAATAAAACCTGGCCTGATACCTGTACCATCAATCCCATTCTCCCATTCTTTAGTCCACCTGTCAGCAAGTTGATCAGCGGTCTCCTCGAAAGCATGCTGGGGTAAATATTTGTTATTCCCGGCTCCATAATATCCTGTATTTGTCAGAATATTCAATCCGGATGAGTTGGAAAGCTCCCTGAGCAATAATGGATTCCTTCCAAGATAAGCAGGAGTACATTCTACAAATGATTTACATCCAAGGTCCCTGATTTGCTTAAGGAATGGCAGTGACTTTTTAATAACTTCTGATCTGTTCCATCTCGAATCATTAATGGAATCAGCTCCAATGAAATCGACAAGAATATGTTCATGAACAAGTGTTATGCCCATCTCTCTGGATGGAATTGGACCATTTACCGTCATGATGATCCCCTCCTTTTCCGGAGTGCATTGAGGTAAAAATATCAGAAGACAAAATGCTGCAGGAACAATTTTCTTAATCATAATAATCAGAATTAAAAATCAAATATCACCATTCCATTTCAATATATTTCAATTATATTAGTCACGTTACACTCTAGGCACTTTAGGCACTTTAGTCACTTTAGTCACTTTAGGCACTCCAGGCACTTTAGTCACTTTAGTCACTTTAGTCACTTTAGTCACTTTAGTCACTTTAGTCACTTTAGTCACTTTAGTCACTTTAGGCACTTTAGGCACTTTAGTCACTTTAGGCACTTTAGTCACTTTAGTCACTCTAGTCACTTTAGTCACTCTAGTCACTCTAGTCACTCTAGTCACTCTAGGCACTCTAGGCACTTTAGGCACTCTAGGCACTTTAGGCACTTTAAACTAATAAATATGAAGAGGATACTGGTTGATATGGATGGAGTTCTGGCAGATGTATATACTCGTTTTCTGGAACTGTATGAGGAGGAAACCGGGAATAGAAGATCTCTGGATGAGATAATCGGTCTTAAGGAGGGTGAAGCATTTCCAGAAGTGTTCCGGTGGGTGGAAACACCCGGATTTTTCAGAAATATTCCGGTGATACCGGATAGTCAGCGGGTACTAAAATTACTTAATGAAACCTATGAAATACTAGTTGTTTCAATGGCAACTGAATTCCCTGCCAGCCTTACTGACAAACAATTATGGCTTAATGACCATTTCCCTTTTATAAGCTGGAAACAGGTCGTTTTTTGTGGCAATAAAAGTTTAATCCCTGCAGATTTAATGATCGATGACCATTTTAAGAATCTTGATAATTTTAATGGTGAAACAATTATGTTCATCCAGCCTCATAATATAACCATTACTGATCACCACCATAAAACAGTATCTACATGGGCTGAAATTGAAAAGCTCCTTCTGCCTGACGAAATTATATTCTGATTTTTGTACATCAGATTGTAAATATTATACCTTTGAAAAAATAGACTTGATTTTTTTAATATGCGGTTTTTAGGAAAATCAGCTCTCAAATTTTCACAATTTTTAATAAACCAGGAAACTTTTAAACCAATCTAAAAATTATTATATGACAGACGAAAACAAACCTGCAATCAAACGATTATACTCACTTGATGCATTACGAGGATTTGATATGTTCTGGATCATGGGCGGAGAGGGAATTTTTGTTGGTCTGGCGTCGCTTACAGGTTGGCCGATCTTTAAATGGTGGGCCATGCAATGTGAGCATGTTCCCTGGCATGGTTTCCATTTTTATGATATGATATTCCCGCTGTTTCTTTTTATTGCTGGAATATCTTTCCCCTTTTCACTGGCAAAACGCACCGCGATGAACGATAGCCGCTATTCAATCTACAAACATGTGATAAGCCGCGGATTGATCCTGGTTATTCTTGGAATAATATATAATAATGGCATCAATTTCGATTTTGCTAATTTAAGATATGGAAGTGTTCTGGGAAGAATAGGGCTTGCTTGGATGTTCGCCTCACTTATCTTTATGAACGCAAAGCTTAATTTTCGGATTGTCTGGTTCTGTGTAATTTTAATTGGTTACTGGCTCTTATTGCTGCTTTTCCCGGCACACGACCTGGGTTCTACTGATATCTTTTCCCGGGAAGGAAATCTTACAAGCCATATCGATCGTCTTCTTATGCCTGGCCGACTCTATCTTGGGAATCACGATCCGGAAGGATTATTCAGCACTCTCCCGGCCATCGGAACGGCTTTACTTGGGATGTTCACAGGAGAATTTCTTTTATCAAAATACCTGAATGATAAACCTTTGCGTAAAGTACTTTACCTTATTCTGGCTGCAATCACATTGATGATAATCGGACAGATCTGGAATATTGTATTCCCTATCAACAAGAATCTCTGGACAAGCTCATTTGTATGTTATGTAGGGGGACTGAGTCTTCTTCTCTTCTCCATTTTCTATCTTATAATTGATGTTTGGGGATATAAGAAATGGGCATTCTTCTTTGTAGTAATAGGCGTAAATCCAATTACTATATATCTTGCTGAAAGAATTATTATTTTCAGATCAGCAACAAAGTTTCTCTTTGGAGGCTTTGCATCTATAATGCCGGAAACATGGACACCACTTATTGATGGAATCGGATTAACTGTTGTGGCATGGGTATTCCTCTATTTCCTTTATAAGAAGAAGATATTTATGAAAATCTAATGACAAATTATACCCTTACTACTTTCGGAAAATCAATATATTTTGACCTATGAAAACAATCAGTGCAGTTTTTTTCGTGGTACTTTATCTAATGAAGGTTACGAATATTATGGGACAAGAATCCATCGTTTATCTTCACACCGACCGATCTTATTATTTACCGGGCGAATCTATTTTGTATAAGGCTTATTTTTTAGATGGTCTGAAAAACGATTCTTATCCTGTCGATGATACTTTGCATCTGACCCTTTTAGATCAGTATGGACAAGAGGTAGCTTCGGGAATAAGCCCTGTTAATAATAATATGATATCCGGAAATGTTGATCTTCCCGATTTTCTGACTGAAGGAAACTATTTACTTATTGCTTCCACCCATTCGATGAATAACCTTTCGCCTGATAAGATTTTCTCCGGAGTGATTGAAATACGAAAATCTTTCGAATCTATTTTGATTACGGAAATAACATTAACGGATACAATTTATCTATCGGGCAGCAGTCTTACGGCTGAAATCAGGTTCTCCGGAAAGGATAATAAACCCGTTCCGGCAAGTTTTGCCTACCAATTATCATTTGGAACTGGCGTAGTACTTAATGGTAATAACAAAGCCAACAATGAGGGGAAAGCTGCTCTTAATTTACAACTTCCCAAGTTTGATAACACAGAGAGTCTGAAACTTTTTGTGGACCCATCTTACAAGGGTACTAAAAACATTACCGGAATTGTAATTCCTACACACTTTAATTATACTGGTGAAAAAATGCTTTATGGTAAAATTCTGACATATAATGAATCCAAACACCTAAATATCCAGATTAAGAACATCAATATGACAAACGAAAAAAATGATAAAATCCAATTGGAAATTTCTGTTACTGATGACAAAGGAACCCCGGTAATGACGAACTTGTCAGTTTCTGCCTCAAATATTATTCCTCATCAGATTCATTTGGAAAATGATAACATATTAAAATACTCAAATTTAAAGAACAATTTACCGGAGTCAAATGCAAATTTGGACAGGATAAAATACTTTATGCAATACCTTGCAGAGAAAACCCAATCGCCGGGCATTTCTTTTATTATCCAGGAGAAAAACAACATTAAAAAGCTAAATAAAATGGCTCAGTCAGTTAATCAAAAGAACCAGAATGGATACTCAGCCGAACGGAATATTTACGATATCCTTATGCAGATAAAACCCTATCGCATGGAAAATGGCAAGATAATCTTTGGCATTAGTAGTCCGAACTCTATTAACTGGCAAGATGGAGCCCTGATAATTGTTGATGGAATAAAGATGGGTACTGACGCCGGACTCCTTAATAGTATTCCTGTACCAGATATTGCACGAATCACAGCCTCAACTAATGTATTAGATATACAGAGATATTCAGTGAATAGTATAGGGATCATTGAGATATTTACGAAAAAAAGTCCGGATTTTGTAAAAAATGAAGAAGCCAAAGCCAAAGCCAAAAGTAAAACCAACACTCTTTTTTGGGGACCTGATATTATGACTGACAGTTCGGGGAAGGCATCGGTAAGTTTTTTTAATAATGAGAATTCCACCGAAGTTTTAATTTCTGTTGCCGGAATGACAGCAAACGGAGTTTGTGGAAGTAGTTCAATTCACTATACAGTAAACTGATAAGAACTTATAAAAGATTCCTAATCACCAAACCTGAAATACAATGTCCCGCTCAGAGGCTTTGTATTTTCATTGGAAATATAAACATTTTTCTCTCCCTGAGGACCCTCTGCCTGAGCACTTGAAAACTTTGTACCTACAGGACTTATCCCATGTAAAACGGATATATTACCTGATGGGAAAGGTGGTGTCAAACCTCCCCTTACTCCTTTTAGATTAGTTGCAGGTGCAGGTGTAAAGAGATGCAGGAACAGATCAGCAGTGGCTGTTATAATTGTAATCGGCAACTCCTTGGTTTGAATTTCAACAGCATAGAAATTTGAGTAATATCCTTTGAACTCAGGATAATCCCATGATTGTCCTGTTACTGTATTATTGTATTTCTTTTCAAAAACACCAAACTTTGTTCCTTTCAGCCTGTTTTTCCAGACACGATATGGTCCGTTGGCCATTAGAGTGGCACCGGTAACCAGGTTTTCAGGGTAAGCAAAAGTAATACCTGCATAGTCAAGTGAACCTTTTGGGATATATCCGTAATCGAGTTTCAAACATCCTCCCTTCAGTACTGTCCAGGTAGCATAAGATGCACTATCATATTGCAGTTCAATAATATAGTTATCATCTTTGTAATAGTTCTTCATCTCTTTAAAAGAGCGATTAAAACCGACAAATTGCATCCCCTTGAAAGAGACAAACTTTCCACTGCTCTTTAAACCGGTAATCAAGCCGGTAGTCTTATCAAAAATGATCTCAATTGAACCAGATTTAATCGTGATCTGATTATTGAGTTCAGAAGTAACTACTTTTTGTAGATCACTAGTAATAATCCGATTGCTGAAATCTTTGGGTCGAGTTATATTCCACGACCATGTATTGATATGACGACTATACTGGTCATAAGCGTTTACATATAGAACATCATAACTCTTCCAGTCATCCGGAAGTTCAAGGTTGAGCATACCACTTGCGCCAACAGCAATATCCGGTGACTTGACAGTACCTGATTTTTTCTCTATTTTAACTTTAGGAAAACTGTTACCGAACCTCTCCAATTCATAAGAATACTTACAAAGACTTAAGTTACTGTATAAGAATCTATTGCTCACTTCCAATTGACCATTAAAATCTTGTGTAATTTTTGTTCCTTTAAAATATACCGGAGACCATATCTCTTTAACAGTATAAAAACTACCTTCTTTTTCATGGTACGGACCAAGAATTCCATCGGGAGCTGAATTACCGTTTGTATCAATAGAATCATTACGATCGCGACGCTCTACACCTTCATCTGCGAATACCCATAAGAATGCTCCTGCCGAAAGAGGTTTGGTTAGCATGAAATTCCATTGGTCGTCGAGTCCGGCACCATGTCCGCCGTCATTTAATCCATGAAGAAATTCTGTAGGAAAGAAAATCTCCTTACCGTTATTAAGTGCATTTTCAACATATGAGAATTTAGGGTAATGCTTTGTGTTAGTGCCGTTTATAATTGACCATGGTTCAATAACCGTTCTTCTCTGAGGATCATAAAGAGAATAATCTCCACGCACATCCTTATTAAAGCCTCCTTCGTTTCCGTTATCCCAAAGAACAATGGAAGGATGATTCACATCACGTATTACTAACTCTTTAACCAACCGTTGCGCAGTTGGAGTGTCATAAAATTTCTGCCATCCGGCTAATTCATCGAGGACAAATAAACCGAGTGAGTCGCAAACATCCAGAAAATACTGGTCTGTTGGATAATGGCTCATCCGGACAGAATTCATGTTCATATCCTTCATCAGATTGATATCATCGATAGCCAGTTGTTTGCTGCTGGCCCGACCCGAGGAAGGCCAAAAAGTGTGCCGGCAGACACCTCTGAAAATGATCTTCTTATTATTGACGTAAATACCATCTTCCTGCCGTACCTCGACAGTCCGGAAGCCAAACTTCTGTGACACCTGATGAATAACTTTTTTCCCGGTACTAATACTTACAACAACCTGATAACGATTTGGAAACTCAGGATTCCAGAGAGCAGGATTCGCGAAAGTGCCTCTGATTATTGCTTTACCTGAAGCATCATTATTAATTGCTGAAACAAGGGTCTTGCCAAATGGCTTGCCGTCAAGTGTCTGAATCTCAGCTTTCACTGTTTTTGCTTTACCTGTGCCCTTGATATAAACATCCATATAAAACGATCCATCGGCTTTAGCGTCAATAGCAATGCGATCGATAAATTGGATTGGAACAACTTCGAGGTAAACCGGTCGAAAAATACCTCCAAACACCCAATAGTCTGAAGTACGCTCAGCCCTGTTAATACTTTCATTACCAGATTCTTTACTGACTGTTACTTCTAAAAGATTCTTACTTTCATAGTTAACTAAATCTGTAATATCATATTTAAAACGATAAAATGCTCCCTGATGGGTTGGTCCTGCAATCTTTCCATTTATTTTTACTTCTGTGTCTGTCATTGATGCTTCAAAAACAATAAAGATCCTGCTTTTTTTCAGGTTTTTTGAAACAGAAAACTCATATTTATAAAGCCCTTTCTCGTTGGTTATCAGGTCAGGTTTACCATAATGATATGAGCCAAAACCCTGTAATTCCCAGTTTGATGGGACCCCAATTTTGCTCCATTTCCCGCTATTTCGTCCGTTCGTGCAATAGAAATCCCATTGTTCAGTATGATCTTTATCAACTCCAGAAAGATATATGATCTCAGTTTTCTGCGCATTCAATGAAATAAACCCCAAAATAATCAGTATAAAGAAAAGTGTTCTTTTCATATGGATAGGTTATATTTTATATGTTGCAATTTTGCAAAAAGAATCCATATATTTAACTACAATATCATTGACTTAGAAAATATTTTATTGAATGTTAATATAACACCCTGATTTCAGATTTTTTATTCTGTACTTTCTATTTTTAAACCTGTCATATTTTGGTTCGTATGAGACAAAATTCATAATTATAATCGAATACCGATAAGGTCAATATGCATAAAACCACAATATTACTTTTCCTTTTACTATTTGCCGAAACTAAAATAATCAGTCAAACTTCAGGTAAATGGGGCTATCAGGGTGATGGCACTTACAATAATCCGATACTACCGGGAGATTATAGTGATCTGGATGCTATTTACCTGAAGTCTTGCTGGGGGATCAATGGCAACAGTCAATATTCATTCAGCACTGATGGCAGTATATTTGAACCATTTGGAAAACCCTATAAAATGACATGGGGAAATTATCGTGGCGACAGAATAAGTATTTTTTGTTATAATTCAACTGAAGAAAAAGGTTATGTTGATGTCGATTGGTTTCATTATGACTATCGAACCCGATAGAATAAAGGGGTTAGCATCTAGATTGTAGCGAAAATTATTAGAACAGAGTAAATAAATTCAATAAAAGCAAATACAGAAATATGGTAATGATGAAAAGAACTACATTTATATAAAACATTAACTGATGAAAAGAATTACAGTTATATAAGACATTAACTGTTATTTAGGCAGTTGCAACAAATTAGAGCAATTTAAAGACGATCCGAAATATGATGATTTTAATGAAAAATAATTTTAAGATGATTCAAAAAGCAGCATTAAGCTGTTCAATATTATTGATGGCATTTGGCACCGCGTGGGGACAGTCAAGTGCTAAAATAATACCTAAGATAATTGAAAAAAATGGCCGTCATGCACTTCTGGTAGATGGAGAGCCTTACTTAATTCTTGGTGGTCAGGCTCACAATTCGAGTGCATGGCCTGGTATGATGCCGCAAGTGTGGTCGGCAATTAAATCAATGAATGCCAATACTCTTGAAGTACCGATTTACTGGGAACAGATAGAGCCTCAACCCGGAAAGTTCAATTTTTCATTAATTGATACGCTTCTTAAGCAGGGAAGAGAGCATAATGTTCGTCTTGTGCTTCTCTGGTTTGCCACCTGGAAAAACGGAAGTAATCACTATATGCCTGAATGGATGAAAAAGGATCCAGTAAAGTATCCTAACATAACAGGCAAAAACGGGCAACCGGTGGATTCACCTTCCCCTCATACACAAGCTGCAATGGAAGCTGATGCTAAGGCTTTTGCTGCCGTAATGAGTTATTTGAAGAAGGCTGACCCACAATATACAGTTCTGATGGTACAAGTGCAAAACGAACCGGGATCATGGGGAAGTGTACGCGATTTTTCACCTTCTGCCCAGACACTTTTTGACGGACAGGTTCCCGCAGAACTGCTTAAGCCAGAGGCATTAAAGGCATTGAATAGACCTACAGATGCTAAAGGAACATGGCAGAAGGTTTTCGGAGCCGATGCCGATGAGTATTTCCATGCATGGTCAGTTGCCCGGTATATCGGGTATGTTGCAGCAGCAGGCAAAGCAGTTAATAAACTGCCTATGTATGTAAACGCTGCCCTTCGTGATCCGATAACCAACCCTAGCGCTTCAACATACGAAAGCGGTGGCCCGACAGATAATGTGATCCCGATATGGAAAGCGGCAGCACCTTCAATCGATTTATTTGCTCCCGACATCTATCTTTCAGGCAGCGATAAAGTACTGAAGGTGCTTGAGTTGTACTCCCGGCCTGACAATGCCTTATTTGTGCCCGAAATAAGCTCAAGCGAAGAATATACCCGCTACTTTTACTCTGTGCTGGCGAGTGGGGGTATTGGATTTTCTCCCTTTGGAATAGACAGGAATAATCTGGCTACAGAGGAAGAAAATGAAGCTCGTCTTGCCTTAGTTTCGCAGGAATATGCAATGGTTCGACCAATGATGCGGGAACTGGCGAAATGGGCTTTTAATGGTAAAATTAGCGCCGTTGTTGAGAGGGAAGATCATGCAGAACAGACAATTGACCTCGGCTTATGGCAAGCCACAATATCGTTCGGCGCAGCAAGAAGGAACACCGTCCAAGTCAACCCTAAACCAGTAAGTAAAGCCATGGTGGTGCAACTTGGTGAGAACGAGTTTTTACTTATAGGTACTCTCTGCCACTTTACTTTTAGTCCTCTTGGTACTAATGCCGGCAAAGCATGGCAGTATCTCAATGTTGAAGAGGGAACGTATGAAAATGGAAAATTCAAATTGTTTCGTATACTTAATGGAGACGAGACAGACTGGGGAGGGCCGCGTGTTGGAGCCGTTCCAACTGTGCTGCATGCTACATTAGTTGCACGCTGAAAAGGAATTAATCCGGACAGTTCAGAAAAAGAATAAGCATCTCAAGTTTATAGGTTAGAAACACATTTAAAACATTTCACTATGAAAAAAATAATTACATCGTTGTTTTTCGTTCTCTTATTGTTCCCCGCAGTTATTTATGCACAAAAAGCAAAGGTTTATGAAGTAAAATCTCCGGATGAATCCATTGTTGTAAAGCTGGAATCCGGGGCTAAAATGTTATGGTCTGTTCAACACAAAGGGCAGCAACTTATAGCGCCCTCAGGAATATCCTTATTGTTACAAAGTGGAGAAATACTTGGCGATAATGCAAATGTAACCACATCAAAAACTACCAATGTAAATACTACATTCAAGGCGTTTAATTACAGAAAAACTGTAGTATCCGATATATATAACCAACTTACCCTGAGCTGTAAAGGCGATTATGGCGTAATCTTCAGGGTCTTTAACGATGCTGTTGCCTATCGTTACTTTACCAAACGGAAAGGAGAAATGGTAATAAAAAATGAAGAAGCAAATTTTAACTTCACTGAAGACCATAAGGCATTTATTCCATATCTGAGGGATTATCGCGACGGAAAGGTTTTTAATGCTTCCTTCGAGTCATTGTATAAAGAGCATAAGATATCAGAGTTTATCACCGATTCACTGGCATTCCTTCCATTACTTGTTGAACTGAATAACGGTAAAAAAATTCTCCTCCTGGAAGCCGACCTGGAAGATTATCCGGGTATGTTCCTTGTTTTGAATGAAACCAATATAGGTTTTAAAGGAATTTATGCACCGTATCCTCTCGAAACGAAAATGTCTGGTAATAATAATGTTATACCGACAAAAAGAGCCGAATTTATTGCAAAAACCGATGGTACACGAAGTTTTCCATGGCGTGCCATTTTTATCAGTGAACAGGATAAAGACCTGTTGGATTGCGATCTTGTTCAAAAACTAGCTTCGCCAAGCCGGATTGAAGATATTTCCTGGGTTAAAACCGGACAGGTTGCATGGGACTGGTGGAACAGTATGAATATTTCAGGTGTAGATTTCAGAGCTGGAAAGAATTTTGAGACGTATAAGTATTTTATTGATTTCGCTTCAAAGTACAAGATACCTTATATAATGCTTGACGCAGGATGGAATGTTGCAGGTGACCTTACCAAACCTGTTGCTAACATAAATCTTGAGGAATTAATTAAGTACGGCAAACAAAAAGGGGTTGGACTGATGGTTTGGAGCTCATGGAGGGATATGTTGTCACAAAAAGAAAAGGCTATTCCTTATTTCGAAAAAATGGGTATAAAAGGTATAAAGATCGACTTTATTGATCGAGATGACCAATTAGCCGTTGCTTCGACATATGATATTGCCAAACTGGCCTCAGAACATCATGTAATGATTGATTATCATGGGGTTTTCAAACCGACCGGTCTTCAGCGCACCTATCCTAATGTCGTTGGATATGAAGGAGTTTATGGACTGGAAAACTTTAAGTGGGCACCAAACTTTGATGGACCACGCTATTGTGTTACCCTTCCTTTCATAAGAAATCAGGCTGGTCCAATGGATTATACTTCAGGAGCTATGAGAAATACCAATAAGGCAAATTACAGACCTGTTAATAGTATGCCAATGGCCCAGGGCACCAGGGTTAATCAAATGGCACAATTTATTGTTTTTGAAGAACCCATTCAAATGCTTTCGGATAATCCTACAATATACCTGAAGGAGAATGAATGCACGGAATTTATCACAAAAGTGCCGACCACATTTGATGAAACCGTTCCACTCGACAGTAAAGTCGCTGAATATGTAACTATTGCCCGTCGAAAAGGAGAAATATGGTTTGTTGGCGCAATGACTAATTGGACACCAAGGGAGTTAACCATCGACTTTTCATTCCTGAAACCTGGTATTTACCAGGCGGAAATTTTCAGAGATGGGATTAATTCCGATCGCGATGCAACTGATTATAAAAAGGAAGTAATAACTGTTAAATCGGGTGACAAGGTTAATGTAAAACTTATGAACGGTGGCGGCTGGGTAGCAAGAATAGAAAAAAAGTGACCTACCCTGTTGGGGAAGGTTATGAAAACAGCAAAAAGGAAATAAATATCGACTCATGCTTTATAACGGGAACAAAGCAGAACATTGCAATGTGGAGCGATCTTAAACGGATCGCTGATCACCTTACAGAATTAAGAGACGCTAATGTGCCCGTTTTATGGCGTCCCATGCATGAATGTGATGGTAACTGGTTCTGGTATGGTAAGCAGGGTGGCGAACGTTTTGTTAAGCTGTGGCGAACAATGTTTGACTATTTCACTAAAGAGCGAAAACTGAACAATCTGATCTGGGTACTATGTCACACAGGAGATCCCTCAGCAGCATGGGATCCTGGTAAGGCTTACTATGATTTAGCTGGTGGAGATACATACGGCAAAGGCATTCAGGCGTCACTGTTTAATAAGTTAAAAGCCATTCATGGTGAAACAATTCCAATTCCTTATCATGAATGCGGTACTCTCCCCGATCCGGATGAATGCTTTAAAAATAATATAACCTGGTCGTGGTGGATGCTCTGGCATACAAGCCATCTGTATAATCACAATAAAGACGAGCTGAAACGTATTTATAACCACGACCTGGTCATTACGCGTGATGAATTGCCGAATATAATGAGAGATAATCCCGTACCCACATCGAGTAAATCAGAAATTTCTCTATGATGCGAGTTGTTTTAAATAACTGACAGCTCCCTGAGGATCAGGAGAGTAAAAATCAGCTCCAATCTTTTCACAATATTCCTGAGTAACTGGAGCTCCTCCAACCAGAATTTTTGAATCGGGGTATTTTTCTTTTACTGAAATGACTATTTTTTTCATGTTTTCCATTGTAGTTGTAAGCAAAGCTGACATACCC
>JANYIW010000163.1 GCA_025358645.1 Bacteroidales bacterium | reverse complement strand
CCTAAATTCTGGATGTAATTAGAATATTATTATAATCCTGGTTTACACCAACTTCCAGCCTTTTCTATATTCGTAATGAAGCAATTTTGTTGCTGCACCATCTGTATCATCAACAAAGATTTCAGTTGCCGGATTCCATTTGACTGTTCGTTTTAATGAGCATGCAATATTTCCCAAATTACATACGGTACAACTGCTGTGACCTATTTCGACAGGAACAACGGGATCTTTTCTCGACCGGACCGATTCAACAAAATTCAGCTGATGTGGAATTTTTGTTTCGTATGGACCATCTGAAACTTCTTTCTTATCCGGATTAAATTTTGCATCCGAAGCTTTAAAATATCCTCTTGACACTTCGATCCAACCATTTTTTCCCCAGAATTTTACACCTTTTGTTTTCTTTTCGTCGAAGGGTTCGGAAGTCATTACAACTCCATTGGCATATTTAAATGACATATATTCGGTTCCGTCACCAATCGGAGATGCCTCAACCGGACCATTTCTGTCCATTCCGAGTCCCCACTGTGCAATATCGAACATGTGAGCGCCCCAGTCTGTGGTAAACCCTCCTCCCATTTCTATATACCATCTCCATGCTCCCCATATTTTTTCATTTTGTTCCGGGTCAATTGATATTGGAGGATCGAGTTGATTATTAAAGTGAATTGGTTCAGGAAGCGATCCTAACCAGAGATCCCAGTTCAGATCAGCAGGTATAGGCTCTTCAGGCAGGTCATACGGTTTGGGAGGTGCGCCAACATAGGCATTTACTTTTGTAATTTTTCCGATAGCGCCTGTTTGCACAAGATTTACAGCATGCTGGAAACCAGGGTCTGACCTCTGCTGACTTCCGATAGCCAGGATCCTATTGTTTTGACGCACTGCTTTTTTTAATTCCTGACCCTCTTTAATTGTAAAAGTCATTGGCTTTTCGAGATAAACATCCTTACCGGCTTTGCATGCAGCAATGGCTATCCTGGCATGTGAATGGTCAGGAACAGCAATAACAACAGCATCTATATCAGTTCTGCTTAACACATCCTCGAATTTCTCATAAGTTTCAACTTTTGATTCTTTTCCGGCTTTTGTGTAGAATGCCTTAACACGTTTTTCAAACCTTTTGCGTTTAATGCCGTAAACATCACATCCGGCGATTACTTGTACCCCGGGAATCTGAAGAAATCCATTAAGCAGAAACATTGATTGTTGCCCCATACCAATAAATCCAAGCCTAAGGTCTGCGATAGCAGCCGATTTACCTGAAGAGATAATTTTAGGAAGCAGCATAACACCGGCAATACCGGCAACACCGGAATTAATGAACTGGCGTCTTGACCATTGTTTTTTTTGATCTTTCATAACGGTTCTTTATTAGTTGTTAAACAGATTCATTTTTCAGGAATTCAAGAAGTATAAAATAACACTTTTCTTCTCACACTAAAGAATTCTGAGACTACTAAAATCTACCAAATATTGAATACTTTTCAGTATTGCAAAAAATAGAGGAGTAGAGAAAAAGATCGGGATTATTGGTCTCCATTTTTCTTTCAAGATGAAGTACCGGCTGCTCCCTTTTCAGATGGAGATACCTGCTGATCTTTGCAGTTGCCGGAATGGCTTTAATCCTTTGATCTCCCCCTTTGATCTCAATACGGTAATAATCTCTCAGTATCTGGAAAAGAGACCTGTTTTCAAACTGTCGTGCAGTGATCCTGGGAAGATTTATATTGGCTATATAACTTATATCGTAAAAGATTGGAACATCATCGAGAAACCTGACCCTTTCCATATAAATACAACCCGATTCTTTTTCAAGGTCTGTAAGGGTAAACATAAAATCAGCCGGCCATTGCATAAGCACGGGTTTTGCAATGATCTTTGTTTTCAGTTTACGATCCCCCACAGCCGAGGTAGTTCCCGAAACCGAAAGGATGCCAATCTCCCTGGGAAAATGATTTACAATACTTCCCTTACCCTGGCGCTTTTTGATATATCCCTCGTTAGCCAGGGTACTTAATGACTGACGCACTGTCGGACGGGTCATTCCATATAACTTGCATAACTCATTCTCTGATGGCAAAAGATCTCCTTCCATGTAAACACCATCTGATATGTGTTTCCTTAGAATCTCATAGAGCCTTTTGTATTGAGGTATGCTTTTCGGAGTGACCATTATTATATATTAACATATTCCTTATTAAAGCTGTTGAGTGCCTGGCGTGACTAAAGTGGAATTCCTCTTCAACTTTAAGTGTCTCTTATTTAAATTCTATGTAAATATATTATAGTTTACTTGTAAATACAAGTTAAATTAATTATTTTTGTAACCACTGATATATAATTATATCTGTTAAATTTAATTTCAGTTTTATTTACTTATGATAACAAGTTAACAAGTTAATTGCAAGACTTCAAGATTTCAAGACAACAAGACAACTAATAATAAATATATAAAGAATGGCAACAGCAGTAATTATGCCAAAGCAGGGACAGTCGGTCGAGACATGTATAATAACCAAATGGTTCAGGAATAAAGGAGAGAAGGTATCAGTTGGCGATATTCTGTTCTCTTATGAAACAGACAAAGCTTCTTTTGATCTCGAATCTCCTGCTGAAGGTATATTACTTGATGTTTATTTCGGAGATGGCTCCGAAGTGCCTGTTCTGACTAACGTTGCAGTCATTGGAAAAACCGGGGAAACTACAGAATCTTTCAATCCTGATAATTCAAATATATCTTCCGCGTATAGAGCCCCAACGGCACCTGAAACCAAAGAAGTTGTTCCGGCAATAAAAGCTGCTGAGGGTAATTATTCAAGTACATTTTTACCTTCCGCTGACAATAAAATCAGGATATCTCCCAGGGCAAAAAGGATAGCTCATGAAAAAGGACTTAATTACAATAATATGTCTGGCTCCGGGCCAAACGGAAGGATTATTGCCAGGGATATTGAAAAAGGATTATCCGGTGATGCTGCCATTACAAAAAGCATGCAAACAACAGGACCTGAATATACAGAAAAGCCATTGAGCAATATGCGTAAGCTTATTGCCAAAGCAATGTATACTTCCCTGCATAACTCCGCACAGCTGACTCATCACATGAGCGCTGATGTACGATCTCTACTGGAGGCAAGACAAAAAATCAAAAACAAACTTACCACAGATAAAAGTCAACAGGATATCACCCTGAACGATATGGTATGTTGGTGCCTTATAAAAGCGCTCGGTAAATTTCCAGAAGCCAACAGCCATTTTCTTGAGGACCGTATCAAAACATTCAATAAAGTTCATTTGGGAATTGCAGTTGACACCAGCAGAGGACTAATGGTCCCTACACTGATGAATGCCGGGGATATGGATCTGGCAAAATTGTCGAAAGAATTAAAATCAATAGCTGATGCATGTAAGAAAGGTAGCATTAACCCCGAATTGATACAAAGTACCTCAGCTACTTTTACTGTTTCAAATTTAGGCAACTATGGTGTTGAAATGTTCACTCCGGTAATCAACCTCCCACAGGTGGCAATACTGGGAGTTTGTACAATAATTAATCGCCCTGCCAATATCGGAAATAATATTTTCGGTTTTGTTCCGTATATCGGACTATCTCTTACATACGATCACAGAGCAATAGATGGTGGACCTGCGACTCTTTTCCTGAAGGAAATTAAGGAACAGATAGAAGCATTCAGGTATTAAGATAAAAGACAAAAGTAGAAGACCGCAAGACATACAGACATTAAGACAAAATAACATGCCAAAGAGTCAAAACATCAATCCGAAAGTAGTTCGGAAACCTCAATTTATTGAATTCGGGAAAATTCCTGTAAACCAGTACAATAAGACTATTGAGGAGGAAAAAAAGATATATAGTAAAGAAGATTTTATTAGGATCTACCACGATATGGTTGTCATACGGGAATTTGAGACCATGCTCAACCTCATTAAGACAACAAATGAATATAATGGTATAAAATATAATCATCCGGGACCTGCTCACTTATCGATCGGACAAGAGGCTTCAGCAGTCGGGATGGCCTATACCCTCGGAGTTGATGATTATATTTTCGGATCGCATCGCAGCCACGGAGAGATTCTGGCAAAAGGATTATCTGCAATTCACCGCCTCGACGAAGACACGCTTTATTCGGTAATGAAAAAGCACTTCGAAGGTTCTGCACTGAAAGTTGTTGAAAATGGTTTCCAGGGTAACATAAAAGATCTGGCAATCAAATTTTTACTTTATGGAGCATTAGCCGAAATATTTGCTCGTGAAAACGGTTTCAACAAAGGTCTTGGCGGATCAATGCATGCATTCTTCACGCCATTCGGTATCTATCCTAATAACGCGATTGTTGGAGGGTCAGGCGACATTTCAGTCGGCGCGGCTCTCTATAAGAAGATAAACAGAAAATCTGGTATAGTTGTATGTAATATAGGTGATGCATCAATGGGATGCGGACCAGTATGGGAGGGCATCTGTTTTGCCACCATGGACCAATATAAGACACTATGGGACGGAGAATACAGAGGTGGTTTACCATTGATATTCAACTTTATGAATAACCTGTACGGCATGGGTGGTCAGACTTGTGGAGAGACAATGGGTTTTGACATTCTTGCCAGAGTCGGAGCCGGAATAAATCCAGAATCAATGCATGCTGAACGTGTCGATGGTTATAACCCGCTTGCCGTTATCGATGCTTTCAAACGTAAAAAACAGATATTAAAAGAAAAAAGAGGCCCGGTTCTTCTTGATACGTTGACATACAGGATAAGCGGACATTCTCCATCTGATGCTTCCTCTTACAGGTCAAAAGAAGAAATCGAAGCATGGCAAAAGGAAGACTCAATAATAGCGTTTGGCAAATCACTCGTTCTGGCTGGGATAGCAGAGCAAAAACAGCTCGATAATATATCCATAGAGACTAAAGATCTTCTGAATCAAATACTTAAACTAAGCATTAATGATGATATATCACCCAGGATCAATCTGAAAGAAGACCCGGATTGTATCGGGAAAATGATGTTTTCAAATGAGTCTGTTGATAGAATGGAAAACGGAACACCGGAAGTACTTCTGCCGTTGGAAGAGAATCCTCATGTTAAGTCCCTTAAAAACAAAGAGAGATTTTACAAAGACAAGGAAGGTAAGCCAGTTTCAAAAGCTAAACTATACCAGTTCCGTGATGCCATTTTTGAAGCAGTTATCGACCGTTTTTACAAAGATCCCACTCTTGCTGCCTGGGGTGAAGAAAACCGTGACTGGGGTGGAGCGTTCGCAGTTTACCGCGGGTTGACAGAAGCGCTACCCTATCACCGTCTTTTTAATTCACCAATATCTGAAGGTGCAATTGTTGGTACCGCGATTGGTTACGGTATGTGCGGAGGACGTGTTATTGCCGAGATTATGTATTGCGATTTTCTTGGCCGCTGTGGTGATGAAGTATTTAACCAGTTGCCTAAATGGCAGGCAATGAGCGGAAACATTATTAAAATGCCGGTCGTAATAAGGGTCTCAGTAGGATCAAAATACGGCGCTCAACATTCTCAGGACTGGTCATCGCTTACTGCGCATATTCCAGGATTAAAAGTGGTATTCCCGGCAACTCCTTATGATGCAAAAGGATTAATGAATTCAGCTTTACAGGGAACAGATCCTGTAATATTCTTCGAAAGTCAGAGAATCTATGATATCGGCGAGATGTTTCATACCGAAGGAGTTCCTGCAGACTACTACGAAATCCCGTTCGGGGAACCGGATATTAAAAGATCGGGAGATGATATAACCATTCTTTCGATTGGTGCAACGCTTTATCCTGTAATAAAAGTTGCAGATCTGTTAAAGGAGAAATATGGACTAAGTGCAGAGGTTATTGACGCCCGTTCATTGGTCCCATTCAATTACGAACCAGTTATTCAATCAATTAAAAAAACAGGCAGGATTATTCTGACCAGTGATGCATCATCACGCGGCTCATTCCTGAAGGAGATGGCACAAACAATAACTGAACTTGCATTTGACTATCTCGATGCACCTCCGGTTGTTGTCGGATCCCGGAACTGGATTACACCGGCTTATGAAATGGAAGAATATTTCTTTCCTCAACCTGATTGGATTCTTGATGCAATTCACCAGAAGATCATGCCGCTTGAAGGACATCAAATAAAAACTGACTACTCAAATAAAAAATCAATTGAGCTGAATAAAGAAGGCATTTAAATTGTCTAAGTAGAAATAAGTGCACAAATTTAACTCAGAATTAATTCTTAATTTTGATCCTGATTTTAATTAAATTGCATTTCATGAATCTTTGATAATTGCCATTATGCTTAGAAGGATTTTTCTTGCTTTTATCCTATCCGGACTGACGTTAATTGCATATAACCAGACACGGAACCTTGAATTCTATTTAAATCAGGGCATTCATAATAGCCCATTATTAAATGAGTACAGAAATAAGGTCAAATCATCTGTTACTGACAGCCTTCTTATCGCTGCGGCAAAAAAACCTCTTATCGAAGCAAAATCGCAACTCCTATACTCACCCTATTATCATAACTCCGGATATGATGAGGTAATAACAGATGGGGGTAATTATACAGCTGTAGTAGGTGTTATACAACCTATCTTCAACAAAAAAGAGCTTACCAATAAATATAAGACTATCGATCTTCAAAAGCAATCTGTAAATAACTCTTCCCGAATTACAACTACCGAACTGAATAAGATTATTACGGACCAATATCTCACCTCATTTTCAGGGCTTACCGACTTCTTATTCAATAAGAACTTCCTTGAACTTTTAGAAAAAGAAAATGAAATTGTAAAACTATTTGTAAAAAGCGGTACAGCCAAACAGACTGATTATCTCTCATTATTAGTTGAGATCGAGTCTCAGGAAATACTTGTCAGTCAGCTTAAATATCAGTACAGAAAAAATCTTATGCTTCTTAGTAAACTTTGCGGATTAAATGATTCTGCATGGTACGACCTGCCAGATCCTAAGATCGAAATCAAAGGCGCTCCTGATATTGCAAATTCTTCTTCCTATTTTCAATATAAAATTGACAGTATCAGGATAGAAAACGATAAAATGGCAATAGACATACGTTACAGACCCAAAGTAAACTGGTTTGCAGATGCAGGATTTCTTACAAGTAATCCCTGGAATTTCTATAGACATTTTGGATATAGTGCAGGTTTAAGTCTCAATATTCCCATATATGATGGAAAACAAAGAAGTATCGAGAAACAAAAACTTGCATTTACTGAAAACAGCAGACAAGCTTACGAGAATACTTTTTACAAACAGTATTTTCAACAGATTCAACAACTTAACCTCGAACTCAAAACATTAAACGAGATATCTCTACAGGTAGAAAACCAGCTTAAAACATCCCAGCAGTTGGTTAATACATTTAAAAGTCAACTTGAAGCCGGACTAATCCAGATGACGGAATATATTAATGCAATCAAGAATTTCAAAACAACAAGCAGAAATATCAACCTGATCTATATCCAGAAGCTTCAGGTTATAAATGAAATGAATTTTCTACTGACACAATAAAAAAACATACTGATGTTTACACATATTAGATCAAATTTCTTCGTATTTATGATTTCAGGAAGCGTGTTTTTCCTTTCGTCCTGTAAACATGCAGTTCAGAAATCTGAAGAAGTAACTGTTGTAAAAACACCAGTTACTGTAGTCCCGGTGACATACAAATCAGTTACTTCAACAGTTGCATTACCTGCAGTTGCAACCTTCATGAATAAAAATATAATCAGGGCCACAACAGCAGGAACTATTGAGAAAATTCTGATTACTCCAGGTGAATTTATTTCATCCGGGCAACTGCTTTTCATAATAAGGACTCGCGAAGCCATGGCGCTTGCCAAATCTGTCCGGAGTGACACAAGTTTGAATTTCAATGGACTGATAAACATAACTTCTCATATAGAAGGAGTAATTAGCTCCATCAAATATCAAAAAGGCGATTTTGTCCAGGAGGGAGATGAAATGGCATTAGTTTCTGAACAAAATAGTCTTGTATTTATCTTTGATGTTCCTTTTGAACTTGATAAATATATTCCAAGGAACAGAAACTGCAATATCATACTTCCGGATAACAGGCAGTTAATTGGTACAATTACCGGAAAACTACCTGAAATGGATGTGCAATCACAGACAATCAGGTATCTTGTTAAACCATTATCGCATGAGAGGCTTCCGGGGAACCTGATTGCAAGCATAAACCTGGTGAAATCTACCAATGAAAGAGCTTTGGTTCTGCCAAAACAAGCAGTCCTGGGCGATGAAACTCAGACTGAATTCTGGGTCATGAAACTGTTAAATGACAGCACGGCAATCAAAATTATTGTAACTAAAGGATTTGAGAATAACGCGGAGGTGGAAATTACCAGTCCTGGATTCCTTCAGTCTGACAGGATAATACTGACAGGAAGTTATGGGTTACCGGATACTGCCAGGGTAATAATAATTAAGTAATAACAGGATGAAGAATTTCTTCCTCGCATATAAGAATCCAATATCGGTTATTCTGGCAGTAATGATTGTCGGGGGAATTTTCCTGTATGGACAGATTCAGGTTTCACTTTTCCCGGAAATCACTTTCCCAAAATTAAAAGTAATCGCGGATAATGGTGAACAACCTGTCGATAAAATGATGGTTACGGTCACCAGACCACTGGAGGACGCGATTAAGCAGATCCCTGATCTTAAAATATTAAGAAGTACAACCAGCAGAGGAACTTGTGAAATCTCTGCTTTTCTTAATTGGGGCGCAGATATAAACATAAACCAACAGATGCTCGAATCCCGCATCTCACAAATAAAAAATTCTCTTCCCCCCGATGTTCAGATTCAGATCGAAAAGATGAATCCTTCTATTCTGCCGGTGATTGGTTTTACAGTTGAAAGTGATAAGAAAACACCTATCGAACTTAATCTCATAGCCACCTACATAATCAAACCATTCTTATCGCAGATCGATGGCGTATCGTCAGTAGGTATTATAGGAGGAAAAACAAAAGAATATTGGATTGAGCTTAATCAGCTTAAATTGAGTACATTTTCTATAACTCCTGAGATTATCCGGGATATTCTGAACCAGAATCACTTTATAACTTCAAATGGTTTTCTTTCAGATTACCGGCGACTTTATCTTAATATAACAGACGCGGGACTTTATAAAATAACAGATGTTGAAAATGTAATTCTCCGTAATGACGGGAAAAGGCTCATAAAATTAAAAGATGTGGCTGACATCAATGTCAGAGAAAGAACAGAGTACACCAGGATCAATGCCAATGGCCGGCAGGGACTCCTGGTAGCAATACTTAAACAACCAGGAGCGAACCTGATAAATCTTTCGGAAAATGTATCATCGAGGAAGAAAGAACTTGAAAAAATTCTTCCACCGGATGTTCATATATCTTTGTATTATGACCAGGCAGATTTCGTAAACAAAGCAATTAAAAGTGTCAACGACAGTCTCTGGTTAGGTCTTTTGCTTGCAATCCTGGTAGCGATAATGTTTTTGAGGTCCTTCCGGGCTAGTGCAACCATTCTGGTAACCATACCCGTTACACTGTTTCTTACAATTATCGTACTCTATAGTATCGGATATACTCTCAATATAATGACATTCGGCGCTATTGCCGCCGCGATAGGGTTAATTATTGATGATGCTGTTGTTGTTATTGAACAGATACACCGGACCCATGAAGAATTTCCAGACAGACCTTCAAGTCAGCTTGTCCATCAGGCAGTAAAATACCTTATGCCATCAATGGTCGGCTCATCTATCAGTACCATTGTGATATTTGTGCCTTTTATGTTACTGGGTGGAGTGGCAGGCGCCTATTTCAATGTTCTTACAAATACAATGATTATAACCCTGGTTTGTTCCTTCTTTGTTACATGGATAGGGTTACCAATTATTTATATCTGGTTTTCAAATATCAGATCACTCTTCTCCGAAAAGAAAAAAACTGATATCAGGACTATCAAAACAAGGAACTGGGTGAGTTTTTTTCTTCGCAGACCTATATTAAGTGTTCTTTTCATTGTCTTCCTGCTGTTATCAATAATTTATATCCTGCCGCGGCTTGAAACAGGCTTCCTTCCTGAAATGGATGAAGGCTCAATTGTTCTCGATTACAAAGCTCCTCCGGGAACATCGCTGGAGGAGACTAACAGGATTCTTATTGAGGTCGAGAAAATAATTATAAAGATACCTGAGGTTACTACATATACAAGGAGAACTGGCGCTCAGATGGGTTTTTTTATAACTGAACCTAATGACGGAGATTACCTGATTCAGTTAAAGGATGACAGGAAAAGAAATACTATTGAGGTAATTGATGATATCAGGAAAAAGATCGAAGCAACTCAGCCTGCTCTTAAGGTTGATTTCGGTCAGGTGATAGGTGATATTCTTGGTGATTTGATGGCATCAGTCCAACCAATTGAAATAAAGATTTTTGGAAGTGATCAAAAAACACTAAATGAATTGGCTAAACAGGTTGCAGGTGAAATCGAAAAAATTAAAGGTGTCGAAGATGTTTTTGATGGTATTATAATTGCAGGCCCATCAATAGAGGTTGTACCTGATCAGCAAAAACTTGCCCAGTTCAAAATTTCGCCTGCCTCATTCCAGTTTCAGATGCAAACTTTGGTTGAGGGCAATATAATCGGAAGTATCCTTGAGAAAGAGCAGATGACTGCAATAAGGATGATATATCCGAATAGTTCTAAGAACAGTCTTGAAAATATCAAAAATCAGTTCATATTTCTCCCCGACGGAAAACTTAAACCGGTTGCTACACTTTCTGCAATAAGTTTAAAGGAAGGAGTCGCTGAAATCAACAGGGATAATCTTAAATCAGTTTCAATAGTAACTGCAAGGCTTAACAATAAGGATCTCGGAACAGCTATGAAAGAGATTCAAAAAACTATTGATTCTAAAATATTCCTTGCCCAGGGTTATAATATTGAATATGGTGGTGAATATGCAGATCAACAGAAATCATTTAAAGAACTTCTGATGATACTTATTTTATCAAGCCTGCTGGTATTTGCATTAATGCTCTTCCTCTTCAAAGATTTCAGAGCTGCCTGCTCGATCCTTTTCATTGCAGTACTGGGGGTATCAGGTAGTCTGATTGCCCTTTATATCACTAAAACCCCCTTGAATGTAGGAAGTTATACTGGGTTGATAATGATAGTCGGAATAATAGGTGAAAATGCAATATTCACCATTCAGCAGTATAAAACAAACCGATTGAAAGGATCTGTAGATGAGTCACTTGTATATGCAATCTCTACCCGGCTTAGACCAAAGCTTATGACAGCTCTGGGAGCGATAATTGCGTTGATGCCACTGGCAGTCGGTATAGGTGCTGGTGCACAAATGCATCAACCGCTTGCAATTGCAGTGATTGGTGGTTTCATTGTAGCACTTCCGCTTCTCCTTATCATTTTGCCAACATTATTGCATTTATTATACAAGAGGGAAGATAAGAAGCAGAGTCAGTTATAAAAAAATTAAGAAATCATAGGTATCTTTGTCTGTATATATAATAGTGTATGGAAAATGTATTAGAAAACATAAAAGGCAAAGAAGGATTCATTATCGATATGGATGGTGTAATTTACCATGGGAATAAACTCCTCCCCGGGGTAACTGATTTTTTAGCATGGCTGGAAGAATCCGGGAAAAAATACTTATTCCTTACTAACTCAAGTGAAAGAACGCCAAAAGAGCTCCACGAAAAGATGAAGAGACTGGGAATTAACGTCGGTGAAGAGCATTTTTATACCAGTGCACTTGCTACTGCCAGCTTCCTTTCAAATCAGAAACCTAATGGGAGCGCATATATTATAGGTGATGCCGGACTCATTCACGCTTTATATAGTGTCGGATACAGTGTAAATAATGTAAATCCCGACTATGTGGTGGTCGGTGACACACACAGTTATAATTTTGAAAAGGTTGAATTGGCAGTAAATCTAGTTATCAGAGGAGCAAAACTTATCGGGACCAATCCCGACATCAGCGGGCCGGTTGAAGTTGGTATCACGCCTTCCACAAAAGCACTTATTGCTCCAATTGAGATTGCTGCAGGGAAAAAAGCTTATTTTGTCGGAAAACCAAACCCTCTTATGATGCGTAGCGCTCTTAAACGCCTTGGGGTAAAGAGAGAGGATGCTATAGTAATTGGCGACAGGATGGATACAGATGTAAGATGCGGGCTTGAATCAGAAATTGATACCCTGCTCGTTTTAAGCGGGATAACAGACAGGAATGGTATTGATCAGTTCCCGTACCGCCCCCGATATATTCTTAATGGTATAATAGACCTTGTAAGTTAATTTATCCCTGGAATCCTGAAAATAGAAAAACTGTTACCATGATAAAAGGAGTGCTCTTTGATATGGATGGTGTACTTGTGGATTCTGAACCCTACATAAGCAAAGCTGCAATAAGAATGTTCGAAGAACTTGGTATGAAGGTACTGCCTGAAGATTTTATTCCTTTCATAGGAATGGGTGAGAACAGGTACATTGGAGGAGTAGCTGAAAAGCGTGGGGTAAAGGTTGATATTGAAAAGGTAAAAGCCAGAACATACGAAATATACGAAACAATAGTCAGGGGCAAATTATCACCTCTTCCGGGCACTCATGAGTTCATAGCAGAGTGTCGTAAAAGAGGACTAAAGCTGGCCCTTGCTACCAGTGCCGACAGAGTGAAGATGGAAGTTAATCTGAAAGAGATCGGATTATCACGGGATACATTTAATTCGATCATTACCGGACTTGATGTTTTGAATAAAAAACCATTTCCTGATATTTACATTAAAGCAGCCCAAAATATTGGTCTCAATCCGCGGGAATGCCTCGTGGTAGAAGACGCTGTAAGTGGTATAAAAGCCGGTAAAGCAGCCGGATGCAGATGCCTGGCTGTTGAAACATCTTTTGATGCCTCAACCCTTTATGAAGCAGACTGGATATGTGAGTCGTTGCTAAACGTTCCGGAAGAGGTGCTTAATTGGTAAAAAGTTGATTGATATACAATACTTAATAGCCTGTTTTTTAAACATCTGATAACAAGTCGTGGATTTTATAATTCATTTGTTTATTTTAGAAACTGAAAAAGGAAAATCAGCTTCTTTTGTTCCACGTATTGTATTGGCCTTGTCGCCCATTACAAATTTGATACCTCCTCCATTCACAATATCTCCATATCGTATTGTACATATTGCCCACTATATCAATCTTGTATCATAGAAGATCGGTTATTGGATAAGGGAATGAGCTTGAAGAATCAAGAAAAGGTGGTAACTTTAGCACCGAAAGGTAAATAACTATATTTATATTTAATTGATTTACTTAAAGATATGAAATACAAGACACTCGGAGAATCAGCCGCTAAAGTGTTTATAACAGCTTTTTATGAAATTACAGAACAAAGCAAATCTTAAACCTGAAACAAAATATTGTGGCTAGAATAAAGAATTTTCTCGCAGTTTTTCCAGACCCCGAAAAACTAAAAAAAGAGATGAAGGGAATCTCATATCCTGAATACAGGGAAGCAAACGGTCACATTCATACGCCTTATTCATTCAGTGCATTTGTTGCTCTCGATTCGGCCTTTAAAATGGCTGTTGAAGAAAACATAGCTGTACTGGGCATTAATGATTTTTACGTAACTGATGGTTATAATGCTTTCCACAAAGGATGCCTGATGAATAAGATATTTCCCCTGTTCAATATTGAGTTTATAGGGCTTCTGAAAGAAGAGCAGAAAAAAGGGATCAGGATAAATGATCCGAATAATCCGGGTAGAATTTATTTCAGCGGGAAGGGTCTGGATTTTCCGTTTCAGGTTGGCTGGATTCAGCGAAGACAGCTCAAAACGATAAAAAGGGAGAGCCAGGTTCAGATAAAAGCAATGATTACAAAACTGAACCATCTTATTGAAAAGGAAAGCCCGGATTTTAAGCTTTCTTACGCGACAATAAAAAAAGAGTATGCACACGAACTGGTACGCGAGCGTCACCTGGCAAAGGCCTTAAGAGAGCTTGCTCTCACAGTATCTCATTCAGAAGAGGAACAACTTAATTTTCTTGAAAATCTATATGGAGGTAAAAAATCGAAAATCGGTCTGGCAAACCCTGCTGCGCTTGAAAATGAAATAAGGTCCAATCTCCTGAAAAGTGGGGGGGCCGCATTTGTTGAAGAGAATGAAAATTCCTTCCTCGAACTCAGAAAAATAATTAAAATCATCGTCAGGGCCGGAGGAATCCCCTGTTATCCCGTACTACTTGATGATCCTTCAGGGAAATGCACTGAATTTGAATCTGATCCTGAAAAACTGTATAATTCACTCAAGCATCTTGGTATTGAATGTATTGAACTTATTCCCGGAAGAAACGATTTGACTATTCTTAAAAATTTTGTTGAATTCTTTCATAATAAAGGTTTTATTATAACATTTGGGACTGAACATAATACCCCTGAGATGTTGCCTCTGACGGTAACTGCCAGAGGATCAAAACCTCTTGATGAATCGTTAAAAAAAATAGCATGGGAAGGGGCATGTATTATAGCTGCTCATCAGTATCTGAGAGCCGATGGCAGACAAGGGTATGTATTGCCAGATGGAACGCATAGCATTAAACAAATGAGAGAGTTAATAGATCTAGGACAATTAGTTATTGAGTATTTCCTAACCAAGTTTGAAAATGAAGCCTGAAATAGATGAACTGATTGAGATTTCGAAATATTACGGAAGCAATAAAGAATATGTGATTGCAGGTGGAGGAAACACATCATTCAAGGACGATGAAACAATTTGGATAAAGGCCAGTGGACAAGCCCTTGCAGATCTGAACCCAGATGGACTTGTCGCTTTAAGCAGGCAAATGCTTCATAAGATATCCTCTGTCATTTATTCTGACAGCGCCGTCACAAGAGAAGATCAGGTTAAAGAAGACCTGTTCCGAAGTATTCTCGATCCCGGTAAAAACAGGAGACCCTCAGTAGAGACATCTCTGCATGAGATCATTAAATATAAATTTGTAGTACACCTCCATCCTACTCTGATTAACGGAATACTTTGCAGCAGGAATGCAAAAAACATAACTCAGAAGCTATTTGGAGATAGTGTTCTTTTTGTGCCATATACCGATCCGGGTTATACGCTTTTTAAAAAACTTGAATCAGAAATAATTTCTTATCGTGAGAAATTCTCACACGATCCACAAATAATATTTCTTGAAAATCATGGCTCTTTCGTGGGTGCTGACACAACAGAAGAGATAAAGAAATTATATGAGGGTATATTTCAGAAAATTGAAGAACAATTACCGCCAATTTCTGATGTTACGCCTTTAACATATAATCCAATACTTCATAAAGTTCTTCCAACTATCAGGATTCTGCTATCAGGGGTACAACCCGGTGTAATAAGATATCGCAATAACTCCCTCATTGCCAGATTTTATCAAAATCAGCAGGAGTTTCATAAAATCTCATTACCTCTTACTCCCGATATTATTGTCTATTGTAAAACAAGATATTTATATATTGAACAATCATCAACTGCTGAGAAGATCCTGGATTCTTTCAGGTACCAGTTGCCTCACTTTATAAGCCAGTATGGCTATCTGCCAAAGGTGGTTATAATAAAGGATATGGGAATTTTTACCATTGCTGAAACCTTCGCTAATGCGGAAGCTTGTCTTGATGTCTATGAAGACCTTATAAAAATTAGCTACTATGCATCTCTCTGTGGAGGAATTAAATTCCTGAACCCTGAAGAGGTGGCTTTCATTGATCAATGGGAAGTTGAGAACTACAGGAGAAAGGTCGCACAACCAACAGGATCAGGAAACAAACTGAGTAATAAGATTGCTATCGTTACAGGAGGCGCCCAGGGCTTTGGAGCAGGAATAGCAGAATCGTTATTCGCATTGAATATGAATGTTATAATTGCCGACCTGAATGAAGTGACAGGTAAATCATTTGTCAACTTGTTATCATCTGGAAAAACACAGAATAAGACGATTTTTGTCAGGACAGACGTTTCTAATGCTGAATCGGTTAGAGAACTCATCTTTACAACTGTAAGAGAGTTTGGCGGACTCGATATTATTATAAGCAATGCCGGAATTCTAAAGGCTGGAGGGCTTGAGGAGATGGATGCTGAAACATTTTCCAAAACCACAGAAGTAAACTACAATGGATATTTTCATTGTGCAAAATACGCTTCGGAGGTTATGAAAGTTCAGAACCAGGAGAAACCTGTTTACTTTACTGATATAATCCAGATCAATTCAAAGTCAGGTCTTAGGGGAAGTAATCGCAATTTCGCATATTCCGGAGCTAAATTCGGAGGTATTGGTCTCACACAATCATTTGCCCTGGAACTTGCTCCATTCAGAATAAAGGTTAACTCAATTTGCCCTGGTAATTTTTATGAAGGTCCTCTCTGGTCAGATCCGACCAGGGGATTGTTTGTCCAGTATCTTAAAACGGGAAAAGTCCCTGGTGCAAAAAGCATTGAAGATGTTAGAAAACATTATGAAGATATGGTACCAATGAAACGGGGCTGCAAACTCGAAGACGTGATGAAGGCGCTTCTGTACCTCATTGATCAGGAATATGAAACGGGACAAGCTCTTCCGGTGACTGGTGGACAGGTAATGCTTGGGTAAATAAAATTAAGATAATATGAAAACAAAAGCTGTTAGAATCTATGGGAAGAAGGATCTTCGCCTTGAAGAGTTTGAATTGCCTGAATTGAAAGAAGATGAGATCCTCGCACACGTCATTTCCGACAGTATCTGTATGTCATCGCATAAAGCAGCGCTCCAGGGCGCTGATCATAAACGAGTTCCTGACGATATTCATATTAACCCTACTATTATAGGCCATGAGTTTGCCGGTATAATCCTGGAAGTCGGTAAAAAATGGCAATATAAATTCAAAGCCGGTCAGAAGTTTTCCATTCAACCAGCCATGAACCAGACGGGCACTCTTAATGCGCCTGGTTACTCCTTCCGTTTTATCGGAGGTGATGCTACACACGTAATAATCCCATCCATTATTATGGAGGCTGATTGTCTTCTGCCTTACGAAGGAGAAGCCTTTTTCCCCGCTTCGCTTTCTGAACCGATGTCGTGTATCGTTGGTGCATTTCATGCAAGTTACCATACCCATCCCGGAACATATAAACATGATATGGGAATCCGACAGGGAGGAAATATGGCTTTACTTGCCAGTGTTGGCCCCATGGGACTAGGGGCCATTGATTACATATTGCATCAGGACAGAAAACCAGCTTTACTGGTAGTTACTGATATTGATGATAACCGCCTGACAAGAGCTTCCAATATTTTCACCCCGGAACATGCTGAAAAAAAAGGAGTTCACCTGGTCTATATTAATACCGGTAAAATGAAAGATCCAGCCAGATATCTGCGTGATCTTACAGGTGACAAAGGATTTGATGATGTTTTTGTTTTTGCTCCGGTTAAACCCGTAATTGAACTCGGTGATACAATTTTGGGATTCGATGGATGCCTGAATTTTTTTGCAGGCCCCATTAATCCGGAATTTAAAGCCGAATTTAATTTTTATAATGTTCATTATGCATTCACCCATATAGTTGGTACTTCCGGGGGCAATACTGATGATATGAAGGAATCATTAAAACTAATGGGTGATGGAAAGATCAATCCCGCTATTATGATTACTCATGTAGGTGGACTCGATTCGGTAGTTGATACTACACTGAATCTCCCTCAGATTCCTGGAGGTAAAAAGCTGATATACACTAATATATCAATGCCACTTGTGGCTCTCCAAAAGCTTGAAGAGTTGGGAAAAAAGGATTCATTTTTTGCCGGACTTCACGAAATTGTTTTAAAAAACGATTATATCTGGTCACTGGAAGCAGAGAAATATCTCCTTGCCAATGCTAAACCGATCTGAATAAAACATTTTTTACTTTTCCGGAGTCTGAATGACCTGCTTGTTTTTCAATTCTTTAGCTAATTCCAGAGAAATGTAATTATCATAGGATAGGCAAACATTGGTAGCGAAATCAACACCCATTGAAATAACTTTTGACCATACTTCCTCTCCCATTTTATCGAGCTGATCAATTGTTATTTGATTCCTATAGATAGCTGCCATCATTCCAGCATTAAAATTATCGCCCGCTCCAATAGTACTGACTGGTTTTATGGTTTTTACAGCAAATCTTCCTGCATAACTGTTAGTTCTGACAAAAACTCCTTCAGAGTTGGCAGTGTAAACCAGACAGTTACAGTATTTTCTGACAACATTCCATGCTTCATCGGGCGTATTAGCCCCGAATATGTTTTTAAAATCTTCATCGGAACCTCTTATTAGTGTTGCAGTTTGCATATTCTCAATGATCATCGGCTTAAGAATTTCCAGATCAGATGAATGTGTTGGCCTGAAATTCGGATCATAGATCACAATTGCACTGTTATCTTTTGCCGTGGCGGTCAGCTTCATGAACTTATTCCTGATCTCACTCGTAATGGCATAGATTGAACCGCAAAGAATTATATCATCCTTCCTGATCACCGGGAAGTCTATGTTTAGCCGCTTTTCAGGATAGTCCTGGTAAAAAGTGTAATTCGCATCATTTCTTTCGTTAAGAAAAGCTAGCGCCAGTTTTGTTTTTCCGTATGTAAAATGATCAACATAGTTTGTTCCCACTCCATTTTCTGAAAGGAAGCTATCGATTATTTTGCCAACATTATCGCTGGCATACTCGCTGATAAAGAAAACCGGCAAACCAATCCTTCCGAGTGAAACAGTACTGTTAAGCATAGCTCCACCAGCTTTTGCTGCTTGCGGTTGCCCATTTTTGAAAATAATATCAAAAACAGTCTCTCCTATTCCGTAAATTTTTCTCATCTTAAATAAGTGTTGAAAATAAGTTATGGCGTGAATTTACTATTTTTAGCTTAATCAGCCACCTGATCTAAAATTTTACCGGAATACTTTTTTGATACAGTAGCTCAATAACATAAAAAATGCATTAACTTATTTTTATATTTGCTTAGAATAATAAAAACGGTACAACATGAAAGCAATGATGCTCACCGGAATCAGACAGATGGAAATGCGCGATATTCCTGAGCCGGATTTAGTTCATTCCACTGACGTTAAAATACGAATGTCGGTTATGGGTATCTGCGGGTCAGATATTCATTATTATACACAGGGTCAGATAGGTACTCAAAAAGTAGAATATCCCTTCACAGTAGGACATGAGGGAGCAGGCGTTGTTGTTGAAGTTGGCAACGCTGTAAAAAGAGTTAAATCCGGTGATCAAATCGCAATTGATCCTGCAATGCCATGCCGGGAATGCGATCAGTGCCTTGCTGGCAGACATCACACTTGCCGTCAACTCCGTTTTTTAGGTTGTCCGGGACAAGCCGAAGGCTGTCTTATGGAATACGTTGTTATGCCTGAAAGAAGCTGCTTTCCGCTCACTGGAAAGCTGACCCCCGATCATGGTTCAATTTCCGAACCTCTTGCGATTGGAGTCTATGCTGTAAAAAAATCTCTCGTTGTTAAAGGTCTTAATATAGGTATATTCGGATACGGACCTATCGGTATGAGTGTGATGCTGGCTTCAAAAGCACAGGGTGTTGGTAAAATATATGTTACAGACATTATTGAAGAACGGCTTAAGATCGCAGTAAAGGAAGGGGCTGCCATGGCCGGAAACCCTCTGAATGAAAACATTGTCGGAAATATCAGGCATAAGGAGCCTTTAGGACTTGACCTGGCATTTGAATGTTGCGGCAAGCAGGAAGCATTTGATCAGGCTATTGAACTCCTCAAACCCGGAGGGAAACTGATTGTGGTCGGAATTCCTGAATTTGATCGTTGGTCGATGAATGTTGAATCAACGCGACGCAAAGAGATCTCACTTCAGTTTATCAGACGACAGGTAGATTGTGTAGACGATGCTCTCGAAATGATGAAAAAAGGGTTGATCAGTATTGAAAATATGGTTACGCATCGATTCCCATTCGACAAAACAAAAGAAGCCTTTGACCTCGTTGCAGATTACAGAGATGGCGTTATGAAAGCAATGATCGATTTCTAAGACTCTGACAGAAAGAAAAGAATTATCGCAAAAGATATGGGCCACTGGTTCTACGCCGATCAGAGTAAAACATTATCCTTCATCTTAAAAGCTATTTTCCCCAAAACGTTTCATAGCTTCTGTAAGGATAGCTTCAGTTGCTGTTGCACCTGAGCGTGTTGCCCCTGCTGTTCTCATCTTCAGGAGATCATCAAGAGTTCGCACCCCGCCGGCACATTTAACCTGAACTCCGGGTCCTGAATACTTCCGCATAAGTTTCACATCTGCCAATGTAGCACCCTTATAGTTGAAATCGCCATTCGGTTGTTTTACGAAGCCGTATCCTGTAGATGTTTTAACAAAATCAGCTCCAACCCGAGTGCAAATCTCGCAAAGGCGAATCTTATCCTCCGTTTTTGTCACATAGTCAGTTTCAAAAATTACCTTAACAATGGCAGCGTTCCTGTGGCAAATATCTGTTACAGCTTTTATTTCATTCTCCACATATTCCCAGTCTCCGCCAAGTGCCTTGCCAATATTAATTACCATGTCGATTTCTTTGGCGCCGTCTATACAAGCTTGCTCCGCCTCGAATACCTTGACTTTGGTGGAACTGTTCCCATGTGGAAATCCAATTACACAGCCAACAACAACAGAACTACCTTTGAGTTTGCTGACAGCCGTTTTAACCGCGTACGGTTTAACACAAACTGAAGCTACATCGAATTTTCGTGCAACTTCACATTGCATTAACAGATCTTCATCTGTATGAGTGGGCTGAAGGATCGAATGATCGATCATTTTTGCAAGGTCTTTAACGATTGTCATCTTTTTATTTTATTATCAAATATTCTAAAAATTATTCCCTAAAATCCGTGCTAGTGCAGACAATTAACATTCCTTAAGTAAATAGTGTGTACAATATTATAAAATAAACTTATATTTTCGGGGCTTATTTTTATATTTGACGTCCATTATCTGATTAAACCAAGTCGTATGAAAAACTATAAGATATTCCTTGAAGAACACAAGATGAGAGCCGATGATGTAAATATCAATCTTATTGTTGAGTTGTTTACTTCAGAGATGTTAAAAGGACTGGAGGGAAAAGAAAGCACACTCCGGATGATACCTACTTATATAGAAGCTGATAATCAATTTCTTACCGGCGTCCCGGTAGTTGCTGTTGATGCTGGGGGAACTAATTTCAGAGCCGCCCTTGTTGAATTTAATGTAACAGGGAAACTTGAAATAAGCAACCTGATGAACGCAAAGATGCCAGGTCTTGAAGGTGAAATATCAAAGGCTGAATTCTTTAAAACTATAGCAGATTATATTAAACCAAATGCAGAACTTTCCGAAAGAATTGGATTTTGTTTTTCATATCCCACTGAAATTCTACCAGACAAAGACGGTAAACTGCTGCAATTCTGTAAAGAAGTTCAGGCACCTGAGGTAGTTGGAGAGCTTATAGGGAAAAACCTGCTTGAAACTCTTGGAATGCCAGAGAAACAAATTGTTTTATTAAATGATACTGTTGCAACTCTTCTTGCCGGCAAATCAGCTTCCTTCGGTCGGGAGTATGACTCATTTATCGGTTATATCCTCGGCACAGGCACAAATACATGTTATATTGAAAACAATAGGAATATTCTGAAACTCAAAAGCCTTGATAAGGCAAAAAGCCAGATTATCAATATTGAATCAGGAGCATTTGGAAAAGTTCCCCAGACAGATATTGATATCGCATTTGATAATACTACAGTTAATCCGGGAAATTACAAATTTGAAAAAATGTTTGCCGGAGGGTATTTTGGCGGCCTCTGCCTGATGACTTTAAAATCAGCCGCCAAAGAAGGCGTTTTTACTGGAACCGTAGTTTCAGCTATAATGTCATTAAAGGAACTATCATCCGAAGATGTAAATAATTTTGTCTCCAATCCTGGTTCAGGCTGCGGCCCATTGCATAACATTATGAAAGATAAGGACGATGAAGAAAAATGCATTGAAATCATAGAATGCCTGATTGATCGTTCAGCAAAACTCGTAGCTGCAAATATGGCAGCTGTTATACTTAAGACTAACAAAGGAAAATCAGCACAGCGTCCAATATTGATCACTATCGAAGGAACCACTTTTTACAAAATGCATAAATTGAGATCATACTTTGAAGTGTATCTGAAAGATTATCTGAAAGAAGAAAGACTTAGATTTTATAAATTTACAGAAGTTCAACAATCCAGTCTGGTAGGCGCTGCGCTGGCAGCCCTGATAAATTGATTGTTACACCTGAAAACTTTATAACTCATTTTTTCAAAAGAAATTCCTATCTTGGATTTCAATAAAAGAGAACGACATAAATAGAAAAAAATGAGTAAAATT
>JANYIW010000147.1 GCA_025358645.1 Bacteroidales bacterium | reverse complement strand
GAGTGAAACTCAGTTGGAAAATCTCTGAAAACAGGAAGTGTTGGATCACATAAGATTCCAAGGGTATGAGGTGGCTGATTATGGGTCCAGGCGGTGTTCCAGAAAACTGTTGAAAATCCGATAGCAACCTGCGCACCTTTTTCTTTTCCCACTTTACCATAAACAAGTAACAGCACTGAACCTCCATTTTTAAGTTTCGATTCAGCATTTTTATCGAGCTTGTCTGTGATCAAAACGGTACCATTTTTTACTTCCTGTTTTGCCGGGTAAACCCAAAAATCCCAACGATTTTTATACGATGTATTTGTTATCAGTACTTCAAAGGTCAGCCTCTGGGCTTTCTTCAGATCCGACAGATCCATTTGATATAACCCTATTTCTGAACAATTCCCAATTTCAATTCTATCCTTTATAAAAATCTCCTTATGGATTATATCTCCCTTTTCATTAGTGACCTGGCAAATAATTTCAGCTTTTTCTATTGGCTTTTCACCAAAATGTGCTATTTCGACAGAGGCCTTAAAAGATTCGTTATTGTTATAAACAAATTTCTGCATCCTGGCCAGAGGAACTGTCTCATTACAGAACATCCTGAACTCATCAGAAGTAATATACCCCTTGGATTCAAAGAAAGGATTAAGTACTCCTACCAGGGCTGTTCCCTGTCCCGGGAAATCATGCAACTGCAACAGCTGGAACCCTGCAAATCCGGGAGTACGAAGAGCAGCCTCAATATCAGCCTTATAACATAGTGCCTGGAGTTTTCCGGATGCCATCAAAAAAGCTTCTGCCTGATCTCCCATATTATTTTCTGAAAGCGATTCCCTGAAAATCTCAAAATTTGTTGGTTTGAGTACACCGGTATACTTTGCTATTTCCTTGAAATCAGGATAAGCACACCATTGTCCAATCTCATGACTGACAGTAGGAATCCGATATTTCGAAATAATATCATGGTAATCGAACATAGTTTGTGGCGCTACCCGGTTTATTATACTTTTCAATCCTTCACCCCAGCCTTGTATCCTCGGTTCAGGAGTAAGATTATAATCATTTTCCGGGATTACCGGCCATCCTGCTGCTGAAGTATATACTCTGCGATTATCTTTAGCTTTCCAGTATGAAAGAAGCTTCCCCAGGTATGCATTCTGATTAATGCCGGCAGGTTCATTTCCATAAGCCAGCATACAGAATGAAGGGTGATTCCCATAAGCGCTCAGTATTTTATCACCTTCTTTATAGATATATTCATCGATAATTCCTCCATCACCTATTGAAGTTCCTGAATTGGCCCAGGAGGAACATTCTATCTGAAAATACATCCCAAGTTTGTCTGCAGCAGCGAATGCAGCTTCCGGAGGGCACCATGAATGAAATCTTACTGTATTCAATCCATATTCTTTGAATATCTTTAGTACTCTTGTCCATGAGTTAATATCTGTCGGAGGATAACCAGTAAGCGGGAAAATGCAGCATTCAAGAGTGCCTCTTAAGAATATCTGCCTGTCGTTGACTTCGAAACGGGTTCCCCTGGTTTTAAAATCACGCATACCGAAATCCGCTGACAAAGTGTCAATTACTTCACCTTTTAACCCTTTCAGATTCACAGAAAGTCTATACATCGATGGCGCAAATTCACTCCAAAGCTGCATCTTGCTTCCCATTGGATAGTCAATAACAAGCTGAAGATCTGTTGAATTAGAGTTAGCAGATACAGATACGCTTTTCATTTTCTGTGAAATGGCTGAATTAAAACTTTCACCCCGAATGACCAGCTCTCCCTTAAAAGGATCTTTCGATTTGTTGGTTAATGATACAATTATCTTTGCCTTTTTTCCCTGAATATCAGGATAAACCTTAATATCGTTTATAAACACTTTAGAGGTAGCTTTCAGACTTATATCTCCGGCTATCCCATTCCAGTTCGACTGGGTATGATCGGTTATGCTGTGGGAGTTAATACCGATTGGTATTACTACCCTGTTATCAATGCGGATGCTAATAAGATTCTTCCCCGGGATAAGAAAGTCTGTAATATCGAATTGATGAGCAATAGCAAGACTATTTTCTGTGCCTGCCTTTTTACCATTGATGTAAACGGTTGATTCCCAATGCGGTCTTTCAAGGAATAATATAATATTCTTCCCATCCCATCCGGATGGAAGATCAACCTCTTTCTGGTACCAGGCAACCCCTTTATAATACTTTACCGGTTTCAGCCAGAATGGAATTTTAATATTCCCGGGTTGACGATATCTTTCATATTTTTTTTCGGTGAAATAAGACTTATCGACTATTTCTCCGGTCCAGTCTGTTTTTAAGTTAACTTCATCCCCTTTCCCGTTCTCCGCCATTGATCCGGGAATCCTGACAGTTTCAACAGCCAGGTCATTGTACCATTTATTTACAATTCCCTGGTCAAGTGAATCAATTTTAAACTTCCATTCGCCTGCCAGCGACAGGCTTTGCCTGACACTGACTTTATTGTTTGTACAGCTGCAAACAATCAATAAAAGAATAACTAGTTTTTTCATTCTCTAAGCGTCTTGTTATCTTTAGTCTTCATATATTGATTTCCGTGTCTTTTCCGTGTGCTCCGTGCAATCCGTGGTTATATCATATTTCCTTCAAAGCCTCCAGCATTGCTATGACATTCTCAAAAGGAACGTTAGCCTGGATATTATGAACTGTATTAAACACAAAACCACCGTTCTTGTTAAGTATTTCGCATTGCGATTTAACCTGTTCTCTGACCTGTGCAGGTGTTCCAAATGCAAATGCACCCTGAGTATCTACGCCACCACCCCAGAAAACAAGTTCATCTCCATATTTTTCCTTTAGTTTACGCGAGTCCATACCCGATGCATTAATCTGTACCGGGTTAATGATATCGAAACCTGATTCTATGAAATGACTCAATAAAGGTTCGACTGCCCCGCATGAATGCTTAAATGTTTTCCAGGTGGTATTCTGGTGTATCCAGTCGTTCACCTTTTTATAATAAGGCAACCATATTCTGTCGTAGGTCTCAGTTGAACAGAAGGTTGAATTCTGTGTGCCAAAATCTGTTCCGCAGGTAAATACAACATCGATTTTATTACCTATAACTTTATATAATAACTTGAGGTTTTCAATAGCTATATCTGTCTGCCGGTCATATATTTCCTTAATAAAATCCTCTCTGATGAGTGTCGAAATATACCACTCTTCAACACCACGAATTCCCTTTGGATTTTTTAAATTGATAGCAGGAACAAGCGCTATGTCACCGAGAGCGGTACCGCCAAGTGTTGCTACTACGGCTTTGCCATTATTTTCAAGCGCTGCAACCTGATCCTTCCAATAAGCAAGTTCAGGCTCAGTGATAAATCCAAATTCCTCAAGATTATCCTCCACCTTAAGATTCAAATCGTCTATAGGTTGCTGTCTGTCGAGAGCATCAAAAAAATAACCGCTCTTTGGCATCATACCGCTTGGAGGGACGGAGGTGTCACCCTCCGGATACATCAATATATCACCATTGGCATTATAAGTGTAGTTAAATGAACCCGGGAAGAGCACTTCCTGTCCCCAAAGAGTTTTATGAACCTTCCAATCATCATTAAGAACACCGAACATATTTTTCGCAGAGAACAATCCAATGACATCAATGTCCATCGCTTCGATCAACGCTGCGTCAATCTCACCGAGCATCTGGTAAGGTTCGACAACCTTAACCGGTTTTTTCTCAAGTCCATAGTATTCACGTAGTTTTTCAACAATGAGTACATGTATACCCGTTACACCTGTGGAACCAAAATCGACCACAACCCTGTCGGATTGCTTATGATTAATTGTATTGAGAAAATTTTGTCTGGACGTTGATAACATAATTTGTGTTTTAAAGCGATTAGTTAAGTAATTATCTAAAATCAGGCTGGATTTAATGAAGTTTACTTATTCCAGATCTGTTCTATCTCTTCCAATGATTTTCCCTTTGTTTCAGGTACATAAAAATAGGTAAATAACCATTGCAATAATGACATGACTGCCAGGAATAGAAACGTTTTAGCGCCACCAATGGATGCCAGAAAATGAGGAAAAAGCAAAACTACCAGAAAGTTAAATACCCATTGGGTAAAAGAGGCAAATGCAAGAGCTTTACCTCGTATCCGGTTAGGAAATATTTCTGAAACCAGTGTCCAGAATACCGGGCCTATACAAGAGGCAAAGAAAGCTATAAACGACAGGATGCATATCAGGGTGAATATCCCTTCCATTTTAAAATAAAATGACAATGCTAACATCAGCAGGGTAATAACCATACCCATCGAACCGATCAGATAAAGGGACCTGCGACCTATCTTATCGATGAACAATATGGCTACGAAAGTGAAAATAAAATTGATAAGCCCTACCAGTGAGGTCTGGAGCAATGCATTATTTATCTCTACACCGGCAGCAAGAAGAATTTTTGGGGCATAGTCAACTATAGTATTTATTCCGCTGATCTGAACCAATACGGCTAAAAAGAATCCTACTATCATTACTTTCCGTGATGATGGTCTGAATAACTCACTGATAGATACAGTTGTTGAATCTCCTTTAAGTGATTCGGCAATTTCAACTATCTCAGCTTTTGCCAGTGATTCACCACCTATTCTGGTAAGTATCTCCAACGATTCTGTTCTTCGTCCGGCTTTAAATAGCCAGCGGGGACTTTCGGGAATGAAAAACAAACCCACAAAAAAGAGTACAGACGGAACAATTCCGGTTGCGAACATCCAGCGCCAGTTATTGTCAATATTATGCAAACCATAATTTATAGTATAGGAACATAATATTCCCAGAACAATGGCAAGTTGATAAATAGCCACCAGCATACCACGGTTTTTAGGAGGAGCTACTTCTGCCACATACATGGGAGACAAAACGGAGGCAGCTCCGACCGCCAGTCCACCAAATAATCGTGCTGAAATAAAAATAAAGGATGAAGATGCGAGAGCTGTGAATATACATGAAACTGCGAAAAAGAGAGCTGTAAAAATAAGAACTTTTTTACGGCCATATATATCCGAAAGCACACCTGAACCGAAGGCTCCTATGATCGCGCCTACTAAGAGTGAACTTACACCCCATCCCAATTGCAGCTCATTCCATCCGAAATAAGGTTGAATAAAAGGAACTGCACCTGATATAATTGCAACATCAAAACCAAACATCAGACCTCCCATGGTTGCGATGAGGCAAATAAAATACAGATACAGAGAGTTTCTATTCATCATATTGTGCAGGTATTAAAATATTGCCGGTTATTGATTTAAGGCATTGCCGGCAGACTCCATCCTTCTCTGTAGCTATGCCTGATGTATCCTTTAGCGCTTTCCATGGCATTGAATGTTTCATATTTTTTCTCGAAGGTAGGGTGTCCGTCAACGACTTTGAAATCGTCACTTTTCACTATTTTCAATTCCTCTCCCGGAGCAATATTAGTAAATCTCATGTTTATTCCATCCCACGCCAGGGCTTTGTTCAGTCCCTGCAGGCGGATTGCCAGAACGCCTAACATTACCATTTCATTAAAAGGTCCGGAATAGGCAAAATTTGAAGTGCCCTCTGTTCTGTTTTCCGGAGATTCTTTGCAGGCACGTATCCAATCCTGCTCATGAGGACCATCAGGATAAAATACTGAACCTCCCGGAATCCTCCTCAGGTAAGGTTTCACGTCCGGGACACGCCCTGAAAGCAAACGGGCATTGTAACCACCGCAACCGCACATAAGGGTATCTTTGGAACCTATAAACAGACAACCGCCCAATCCGTCAGCCATTAAATTTTCACCGGCCGGAAGCAGGTCGGACAGGTTCGGTAGCAGACCACCATCATACCAGTGTACTTTAACTGCCGGCATTGCAAACTTTGCCATGTTCTCCCTTGCAGGAAATGAAAATTCAACAGTTTCGGCCTGAGGAGCCGACTCTGTATTGATGCTTGTTGAACTGCCGCGTACTTTGTCGGGATATCCAAGCTTCAAAGATCTGTATATCGGGTCCATGACATGACATGCCATATCGCCAAAGGCTCCGGTACCAAAATCCCACCACCCTCTCCAGTTCCATGGAGTATATATTTCATTGTATGGCCTCATAGGAGCAGAACCAATGAACAGATCCCAATTGAGAGTTTTAGGCACAGGGGTCACGGCTGTGGGTCTGGGTATGCCCTGGGGCCAGATAGGCCTGTCTGTCCAGGCATGAACCTCCCTGATTTCACCAATCTCATTATTCCATATCCATTCACAGAGCTGACGTACGCCGTCTCCGGAATTTCCCTGGTTACCCATCTGTGTGGCAACCTTGTGTTTTGCAGCAAGTTTTGTAAGTAACCTGGATTCATAAACAGAGTGAGTAAGCGGCTTCTGGCAGTAAACATGTTTTCCCAATGTTAAAGCATGTGCAGCAATAAGTGCGTGGCTATGGTCGGCAGTTGCAACCATCACTCCGTCAATTGATCCGGCCATTTCATCGAACATCTTACGCCAATCCCAATACTTCTTTGCATTTGGAAATTCCTTAAAACAGAGGTCGGCATATTTCCAGTCCACATCACATAATGCGACTATGTTCTCAGTTGACATCCCTTTCAGGTTAACATGACCCTTGCCTCCTATGCCGACACCGGCTATATTGAGCTTATCACTTGGCGCTTTGTGTCCAAACCCGCTCATTACTCTGCTGGGAATGATTGTCATCCCGGCAGAAATTAGTCCTGCCTTTTTTAAAAATCCTCGTCTGGAATTAACTGAATCTGACATATTTGTAAGTATTTCAAATGTTGTTAAATCTTTTTCAGTTTAATATTTCTGAACCATACTTTGGTCCCGTGGTTTTGAAGAGAGATGTGTCCTTCATCATACTTCCCCCAATCAGGGAATGCTGCCCATTTACCACTATTACGGAGTTTTTTCCACCCATCAGTGTTTTTTTCATATTTAACAACAACTACATCATTCAACATCTGTGTTACAAAGTTTCCGTCAACTACAAGGAAAAGATGATTCCATTCCCCAACAGGTTTATATGGTTTTGCCATAGGAGGATACATTGCATAATTTGCTCCATTGATCTGCCAGTCTTCTAACTTATCAGGCCAGTTTTCATGATCAATTATTTGAAATTCAGGACCTGTTTCATACGGGTATTTGTATTTTGGATCTTCTGCGATCTGAAATATCACACCACTGTTAGCAGCTTTTGTCATTTTGTAATCAACACTGAATGCAAAATTGCGGTACACTTCATTTGTGAGGATATCCTGGCTTTCTTTTCCCCCTATTGTGACCATTGTAAAGGCTCCGTCTTCAATCGTCCAGACTTCCGGAAAACCTTTCATATTATACCCATGCCATCCATCAGCTTTTTTCCCATCAAATAACAGTTGCCATCCCTTTTCCTTCTCTTTAACTGACAGGGTATTGACGGGTGCATTCTTGTCCAGTTCAGCATAAAGAGCAAGGGGATCTCTTGTGCTTGATTTTGCGCTGCAAATGATTACAACAGCGATTATTCCGAGAACAATCTTAAGCGATAATGTTTTCATTTTTATACTTTTTAGGTTAATTAACAGAGTGCTAAGGGGCAAGTTAAAATGTGATTTTATTTGATTTAAAGATAATCAATTATGAATATCAAGATATGTGGCATAAATCATTTGTTAGATGAAAAAAAAGATATGGAGATTGAAGCTATTCTGGTAATGGATGAATAATAAGGAGTTAAGCTGCTATAATTATTATTACCTGTGACTTTTTTGAATAATGGAATATATCATATTTTGAAATAAATGATTCTGATGAATTATATTTGCCGTTTAAAAGATTCTTTAATGAAAATTTAAATATTATAAAAATGAAAACTGCTTCGATAACAGGATCAATTATTGTAACTCTGGCTCTTATATTTTACTCAATAGGATTTGCGAAGGAACGAAGAGAAAAACTTGTCACTTCCCGCATTTTATTCTTTTATACGATAGGTATTTTACTTGATATTTCGGCAACCATATTTATGATCATCGGATCAAGCAAGGGACTC
>JANYIW010000103.1 GCA_025358645.1 Bacteroidales bacterium | reverse complement strand
AAACCTTTTTATCGTTACTTTCTATTTTAATATAGGTTCGAATTCCTTTTTCAAAATATTCAAATGCAGATGAATATGACTTTTGAATTCCATAAATAATAGCCTTATTAATATAAATATCAGCAATGGAATGGGAGATCTGTTGATTTTTTAGAGTTAACATTTCAGCCTTACTATAAGAATCCAAAGCATCTTTATATCTTCCAAGTAAAATATAAGTTGCTCCAAGATTATTATAAATAGCAACTTTATACTCATCCGGAAAAGAAACCTTTGAATCAAGAATTAATAAGAGAGTATTTTCTGATTTAATAAGATCACCAGCATTATAATAATTCAAAAACGTTTGAAAGAGACCATTAACAATCTCCTTTTGTGCTTTTAAATTATCAGTAAAAGCTAATGAAAAAACGATAAATAAGTAAATGATCTTTTTCAATTCAGCTAGGATAAGAAGACCCTAATACATGTTTTGAACAAAGATATAATTGAAAATAAGGAAAAAAAGAGAAATGTAAAAAAAAAGCATCACTAACTAAGCAATGCTCTTTCAATTAAAAGTGATGGAAGATTTTTTAATACTAAAGTGGTTTTGGAATTATTATTATCGGTATGCTTCCTTCGCCATCAGCACTTCCACCTCTTACATAACTCATTGCTTCTATGTTCAATATCTCATTTTCTGAGAATTTAGAAATTAACTGATCAAAATTTCTGATTGCTACTGATGATTTTTCTGCTCTTTTCATGATTTTATAGTTTTTGGATTTTTAATTAAAGTCTGAGGTTTTATCGGGATAGGTACTTAATTGTTACCTGAAAATTGTTACTGAAATATACATTCATAAGCAACAACATGGGTAAAACATTGATATATAAATAGATATAAATAAATATAATTATTAAAAAATCTGATCTGTCCTGAAAATAAATAAAAGTTGTTTTGGCGTTATGTAAGTATGTAGTTATATCGTTTTGTCGCTATGCCGTTATACTATTTCTCTTGCCGTCCCGCGATGGTTTTTTTTGATAGAAAATAAAAAAACCTGGTAACAATTTACGACTAAACCTGATATAACGGTACAAATTGATAAAAAGGATAAATTGTACCATCTCTAAAGTACAGTATGGTTTCAGATCTAAAGTTAATTTAAATTTAAAATAACTAAAAAATGAGTGCGAACTATTTTGTGGCTGTCAGGCCCCGGATAAATGAGAATCACGCCGTCCATAAGGAGGGTTGTCCATTTATGACAGATGATGAAAAGAGGATTTACTTAGGGACGTTCAAATCGGATCAGGATGCCATGAGTGAGGGTCATCGGCATTTTGCCATGACAAAGGGTTGCCTTTTCTGTTGTAAAGAGAAAGAGTCAGGCGATAGAACAACTTCACAATCAATATGGGACGGGAAGGGTATAATTCCTGTCAGACTGCATATACAAAAATCCTATCATCAAAGTCTTTTTTGTTGTTTGAATTGATATGCGGCTTGCGGCATCCGGTTTGTGGTATCCTGTGTAGGGAATAAGGTGCTATGAAAAAGCTAAATGTTGATTGTAAAATCATCACCATCGTTCATAACCGGAAATTTTTTTCTGAAAGCGGACAGTTCGGTCATGGATATTTCAGCTGAAATTGAACACTCCTTCTCATCTTGAGCAAATGCAATGAGTTCGCCACGGGCATCAATTATCATAGATTCACCACAATATCTGATTCCTTCACCATCAATTCCTGTTCTGTTTGAGCCGGCTACATAACACTGATTCTCAATGGCCCTGGCTTTCAGAAGTGTAGTCCAGACATTTTGCCTGACCTGAGGCCAGCTTGCAGCATAAATCATAAGATCATATTCATCCCTGTTACTGCTCCATACGGGAAAACGCAGATCGTAACATATATAAGGAGATATCCTTACTCCCCTGAAACTAAAAATCAATCTTGATTTCCCTGATGAGAAAAGGCTGTCCTCTCCTCCCATGCTGAACAAATGGCGTTTATCATAATGCTCGGTCTTATTCCCCGGAGAAACAAATACCCATCTGTTAAAGAAATTCATATCTTCTTTCACGATATAGCTTCCGCAAACTCCGAAGTTTCCTTTTTCAGCAATACCCTTCATCCATCTGAATGTTTCGCCGTCGGGTGATTCACTTAATTCTAACGGTTTCATTGAAAATCCCGTATTGAACATTTCAGGAAGAATAACAATATCTGTTTTATTATTCAAAGGAGACAGGAGCGCTGAAAGATTCAGAAAATTACGGGATTTATCTTCCCATGCTATATCCGGTTGTATAACTGAGATCTTCATAATTAGCATGTGGGGTAAAAAACCTGATGGATTTTTTATTTTTTATTCAGAGACGCGTAATAATCGGTGAAAATACCGTTGATAAGTGGCTTATAATAAAGCCAGAAGAACCTCCTTGTGTCGTCAGGTTTATCGGAATATAAAATTCCTTTAAGTTTCTCTATACCTTTTAAACGAGCAGTCCAGAAGGGAACATCGTATGTTGCAAAATCTCCTGAAAAATAGTAGATTCTCTGTGCAACAGGTTCCTGAACAACTGCCGGAAACTCACTCAGTAAACCATTACTGATCAGTAGTGTATCGCCTAATGGAGTTGTATCAATTTTAAATTTTGAAATAATCTTATTCTGAAGAGGATCGATAATATCAAACCATTGGTCGAAAGCAACCTCCGGGATCACCCCATACTTCTCTGTGGAGGCTTTATCAGTAATTATCCGTGGCATTGCATTTTTAAGTTGAGCGCCTTCCTCGAGGACAACAATATCCTTTTCTTTGAGTATAACTATTCCGGGTTTAGTGAAATTCCATGGCTTCCTGTACTCTTTACGGTACATAGCTGTCATCCATACAGGGAAATCACTGGCAGTGGTATCGAGTGAGCTGAAGTATTTCCCTGTCCAACCGGAGAAGATTATTCCAAGTTTTTCCTGTGTCCTGACTGATTCAAACTGTGCGGTCGGGTAATCGAAAGAGTTATATTCCATAATAATAAGCTTATTCCTGTCTTTCATTTCCTTTAGAAGCAGGAAGTCATTATTATTAAGTCCTCCGTAAATCTTTCTTGATTTGCGGCTTTTGTTTATACCTCTGTACCAGTCGTTAAAAAATACACCGTAAGTATCAGTGAAGTAAATGGCATCATTTTTCTCGGCAAGATTAATAAGCTCAGTGAGACGATAATCATTCCTGTCCCATTTCTTATCCCGGATTGGACGCTTGGGAAAGAATCCAAAATAATCCTTTGTATAGGAATAGCTTGTCTTACTTACTTTTTTTACGAATCTTTCATTAGTCAGTATCCAGGTAAATGGCTTATGATGTTCTCTTTCCAGATTTGGAACAGTCTTGTCAACTATAATAATACCCAACGGCTTTTTTGATTGAAAACTCCATCGGATCAGATTAATTAAAGGCAGGGCAAAAATTACTACCATGATGATAGCTACAATAAGCAGAGTTTTTTTCATAACTGAATAAATCTGAATGTATTCAAATACAATAACGAGAACCCGATTATTTCCAAAATATCAAAATCAATTGTTAAAAGTATTCATTTATTTTTTCTAAAGAAAATAAATCTGAGGCAATTTAGTAAAAATAATTGAACTGCAATAACTGTTAGTGTCTGCAGGCTGAATTATTGCCTCTTTTATCACCACCTGCGGATTTTTTCCCTTATTAAACCGTTGCATAAGAATAATATCTGTGAGAACAAAGATTGTTTTACTACTTTTACGCAAACATTTTTATGATGCTGCCAAATCAACCTCTTGCTGAAAGGTTAAGACCAAGGCAACTAAGTGAGTTCTGCGGACAGGAACACCTGGTTGGCAAGAATGCAGTTCTGAGGAAAGTGATTGAATCGGGAAATATCCCTTCATTTATCTTATGGGGTCCACCGGGCGTAGGAAAGACGACTCTTGCCGGAATAATTGCGAACACACTTAAAAGGCCCTTCTTCCATCTGAGCGCTGTACATTCGGGAGTAAAGGATGTAAGGGAGACAATTGAAAAAGCAAAAAGCCAGCAGTTCTTTAACCAGCCTAATCCGATCCTGTTTATAGATGAAATTCACAGATTTAATAAATCGCAACAGGATTCACTTCTCAGTGCAGTGGAACAGGGAGTAATTACCCTTATCGGAGCCACAACAGAGAATCCTTCTTTTGAGGTCATAGCCCCGCTCCTTTCACGTTGTCAGGTCTATGTTATGAAACCGCTACCAGAGGAGGAGCTTATCATGTTAATGAAGAAAGCTTTAAAAAAGGACACCTACCTTGCAGCTTATGACATTGAAATTGCCGAACATGAAGCGCTGATACGTGTGTCGGGGGGCGATGCAAGAAAACTGTATAATGCTCTTGAACTTGTCGTAAGCTCGGAAGCCGATGAATCATCTTCTGATAAAATCATAATTAATAATGCAATGGTTTTAAACCATGTTCAAAAGAATCTTGCACTTTACGACAAAAATGGAGAACAGCATTATGATATAATCTCCGCTTTTATAAAATCTCTCAGAGGCAGTGATCCAAATGCGGCAGTTTACTGGCTTGCAAGAATGGTTGAAGGAGGAGAAGACCCAAAGTTCATTGCAAGAAGGATGCTGATCCTTGCCGCTGAAGATATCGGTATTGCCAATCCAAACGCCTTACTTCTTGCCCAGGCATGTTTTGAAGCCGTAAATGTAATCGGGTGGCCTGAATCCAGAATTATTTTATCGGAGGCTGCAATTTATCTGGCTACTTCACCTAAAAGCAATTCATCATATAAAGCTATTGAGGATGCTATAGGGACTGTCAGATCAGAAGGAGACATTCCAGTCCCGTTACATCTCAGGAATGCTCCAACAAAGCTTATGAAGAATCTTGGATATGGTAAAGAATATAAATATGCACATAGCTATTCAGGAAATTTTGTCCCTGATAATTTTTTACCCGAGGAAATAAAAGGAACTGTTTTTTATGACCCGGGGGTTAACGCTAAGGAGGAAGAGATCAGAAAAAGACTTTCCGTAATATGGAAGGATATTTACAATTATAATAAAGAAGATTAAAGACAAAAGTAAAAGACTGTAAGACCGCAAGACATCAAGACATCAAGACTTAAAGACTTAAAGACCGCAGAAAAAATTCGTTTAATGTTCTTTTTACAAATATTTTTTTAACTTTGTTATAATATGTCGCAAGCTGGAATAAATATTCCCGGGATAAGTTTTATTGGATCTGGCAATTTTCTATTGATTGCGGGGCCATGTGTCATTGAAAGTGAGGAGATTGTATTTAAAACAGCCGGACATCTGAAGAGTTTATCCGAAAAATACCAGATACCTTTCGTTTTTAAATCATCATACAGAAAAGCCAACAGGTCAAGGGGAGATTCATTTTCAGGTATCGGGGACATTAAAGCGCTTAAGATACTTGCAGAAGTAAGAAACAGATATTCCGTTCCGGTAATTACCGACATTCATAACCCGGATGAAGCTGAAATTGCAGCCCATTATGTGGATATACTTCAGATTCCAGCCTTTTTATGCAGACAGACCGATCTTCTGACAGCTGCAGCCAAAACAGGAAAATGGGTCAATATAAAGAAAGGGCAGTTCCTCTCGGGATCATCAATGAAATTTGCTGTGGAGAAGGTAAGGGAATCAGGTAATAACAATATTATGCTTACTGACAGGGGCAATATGTTTGGTTATCAGGATATTGTTGTTGATTTCAGGAATATTCCCATTATGAGGCAGATCGGTGTGCCTGTAATTATGGACATTACACACTCTCTCCAGCAACCTAATCAGGAAGAAGGTGTATCAGGAGGCAGGCCGGAAATGATAGAGACCTTAGGGAAGGCTGCCATTAGTGTCGGCGCCGATGGTATATTTATAGAAACACATCCTGACCCCTCAATCGCAAAATCTGATGGAGCCAATATGCTCAAGCTTTCAGATATGGATAACCTTTTGAATAAGCTTATCGCTCTAAGAAAAACAATAAATTCTTTTAATAATTAATGCTTAATATCAATTGTATGAAAAAGTTAATTTTTGTTATGGCAGGATTGATAATGATGTCTGTCATAAGCGCACAATCACTTGTTGAAATCGTTAAGAAGTATACTTTAGCCAATAAACTGGACAACGTTGCTAATCTGAAAACGATAAAGATCACTGCTAATATGTCAATGATGGGAATGGAAATGCCTATGGTACTTTGGATGAAAAATCCTAATAAAATTAAGTCCGTCACTACGTTTAGCGGTCAGGAGATGATCCAGGTATTTGACGGCGAGAAAGGGTATGTTATAAGTCCGATGACAGGTTCTACCGAGCCTGTGGAAATGACTCCTGATCAGGTGAAACAGACACTCAGAACCAGTATGTTCCAGAATTTTATGGCAAATTATTTCAAGAATGGTCAGCTCGCGCTGGCTGGCGAAGAAAATGTAAAAGATAAACCTGCTTACAAGTTAAAGGCTACGATTGATGGGGGAACAGTTATTGATATGTTCATAGACAAAAGCTCCTATTTCCTTGTAAAAACAACTACAGTAGCTTCTGGTGTATCTCTGGAATCATATCCGACAGATTATACTGAAACCAACGGGGTCATGATCCCTATGAAAACAAGCACATTAGCACAGGGTATGGAAATTCTTATTAATTTCACAAAGGTTGAAGTCGATCTTCCGATGGAAGACAGTATATTCAAAATCAAATAATTATTCAATCTTTGATAAATAAAAATGACGGGGTGTTGCCCGTCATTTTTTTTAAGCAGCTGGCCTGTAAGCCGGATTCTGTACGGTCCTGGTTTCTGTAAAAGAGGTTAAGACCGGTTTCCATCATTTATCTCGGCACGGTATCACTACCTTGCTCATACGACCTACCCCCCGGCATTGGACGAGCAGCCCTGTTCGCCGGTATACATGGTCTTTCAACCCATAAGGTGTACGGCTCCCGGTGTTGCCATCGGGACCGGTAAGCTCTTACCTCACCTTTTCACCCTTTTCCCGATAATCAGGGATGGTTATTTTCTGTTACACTACTATACCCTCGTGGATATCTTCCCGTTAGGAAGCATGGCGCTCTGTGTTGCCCGGACTTTCCTACACACTTTAGTGCGTCGATGGAACAACCTGCTGCGTTGCAAAGGTAAGAAAATGCAACGGATTCGGGTACATACTATATAATAATGGTTACTTTTGAGCCCATAATAAGTTTGGAGTGCAGGCACTTTAGTCACTCTAGGCACTTTAGTCACTCTAGGCACTTTAGTCACTCTAGGCACTTTAGTCACTCTAGGCACTTTAGTCACTTTAGGCACTTTAGTCACTCTAGGCACTTTAGTCACTTTAGGCACTTTAGTCACTTTAGTCACTTTAGGCACTTTAGGCACTTTATAATATGAGAGATATTGACATTAATGACTATAATTATGATCTGCCTTCAGATCTTATCGCTCAGTATCCTGTTAATGAAAGAGATAAGTCGCAACTTCTTATTTTTAAAGAGAATTCAATTGTAAAAGACAGCTTCAGCAACATAGATCAATATATTCCACCAGATTCACTTCTGGTATTTAATAATACCCGTGTAATACGAGCCCGAATTCTTTTTCGCAAGGAGACCGGAGCGGTTATTGAAATACTCTGTCTCGAACCCCTCGTTCCTTTCGATTATGCGTTATCTCTTAGCTCAAAGGAGTCTGTTGAATGGAAATGCATTGTGGGAAATCTCAAAAAGTGGAAGTCCGGAATATTAATGATCCAATTTAAATTTAATAATAATCAATATTTTCTTTCCGCTGAAAGACTTCAGTCTGAGGGTGAGGCATGGCGGATAAAATTCAGCTGGAATTGTAAGGATATGAGTTTTGGCGAAGTAATTGAAACAACGGGTCACATTCCTCTTCCACCATACATCAACAGAAAGGATGAAGCAGAAGATATTGAAAGATACCAGACTGTATATTCGAGGATCAAAGGTTCTGTAGCAGCGCCAACAGCAGGTTTACACTTTACGGATCATGTTTTTGAAAAGATCAAATCCAGAGGAATAAGATCTGTTGAACTTACTCTTCATGTGGGCGCCGGTACATTTCAACCGGTTAAAGCCGATAATATATACGATCATGAAATGCATTGTGAACATTTTTCAATAGATATCAATACTATTGGAATATTACTTGAAAACCAGGGAAAGATCATCCCGGTAGGCACAACATCGGTAAGAACGTTGGAAAGTCTTTACTGGCTTGGAGTCAAACTTATACAGAATCCGGCTGAAAGCTTTCCAAAGCTTTCACTCAGACAATGGGAAGCTTATGAAATGGGGACCACTATTTCAGTTACGGAATCCCTTAATGCTTTATTAAATTATCTGAAAGAACGGAATTTAACCAAACTTCAGGCTGCAACAAGCATAATGATTGTTCCGGGTTATGAATTCAGACTGACAAACGGAATGGTGACAAATTTTCATCAGCCCCGAAGCACTCTTCTACTTCTTATTTCAGCCTGGACAGGTTACAGGTGGAAAAATATTTATACTTTTGCTGTTGAAAATAAGTTTAGATTCTTAAGCTATGGAGACAGTTCACTTTTGTTGAAGTAACCATGCCATTCATCAACATAACTATGCATTTCATCAAATTAAATTTTTATAACGAAATATTTAGTTTAATTTTGATAATGAATCAAATTTCTGTTAATTTGATACCAAAATAATTTAACATGGACGGAAACAGATTAATGCAACAGGTTATAGCCATTTTTTCAATATTCATGGTGTTCTTTTATATCGGGGTTGGCATCTATTTTATTTTCTTTTCCAATTTTAGTTATCTTGACAAGGCAGTAAGGGTCATAATGGGATCAGCATTTATTTTTTACGGAGTGTACAGAGCTTTCAGAGCATATTTTAAAATAGTTGAGGTTTTCTTTACAAAAGAAAAGGATGGTGAGTAATTCTATCTTGGCACACACTTTGCAGTGGTTAGAATGGAAATATTCAGACCTAAACTAAATTTAGGAATATGAACAGAGTATCAGTTATTCAAAATTTTATTATTATTGCGTGCCGGAATAAAAGATTAAAAATCTGTAACGTGGTGGCCAGAAATATTATCAGTAAATTATTATCGTACATTCCTCTTTTTGGATTGTCACTCCTTCTTGCATCATGCGGAAGTATGGGTAAAAAAGGTACAAATGAAACACCTACCAGAGGAAATATTAGGATTCTGGCAGATGAATCATTTAAACCATTAATTGAAACAGAGGTTTTTACGTTTACACATCTTTATACCGGGGCAAAAATCAAACCTATATATAAGCCAGAGTATGATGTGATTAATGATTTTATGAATGATTCGGTAAAAGTCATTGTTACCAGTAAAAAGCTTTCTGATTACCAGATTCAATATCTGCGTGACACTCTGGTAATCGCACGAACCACAACTTTTGCTTATGATGCTCTTGCTCTGATTACAAACCGGGAAAATAAGGATAGCCTTTTAAAATACAACAATGTAAAAGATATTTTCCTAGGTAAAATAAAAAGATGGAAAGAGGTCAACGAAAAATCAAAATTGGGTGATATCCACGTTATATTTGACAATAATAAATCGGGGAATATCAGATATTTCAAAGAACTCTTTGAAATAAAAGACTCTCTGAACAAAAACTTCTATGCTGTAAATAATAATGCAGAAGTTCTCAATTATGTTTCGAGGAATCCTGATGCCCTGGGTATTATAAGTGTAAACTGGATCAGTGATAAAGATGATTCTCTCACAATGAGTTTTATCAAAAAGGTAAATGTTGTGGCAATTTCGCAGCAATACGTTAATGATGGAAGCTACTATCGCCCTCATCAGGGTTTTATTTATGATAAATCTTACCCATTCGTGAGAGAGATTTATCTTATTTCGAGGGAGACATTTTCCGGATTGGGTTCAGGATTTATTAACTGGGCAACTGCTGAACAGGGACAAAGGATTGTGCTTAAATCAGGACTGGTACCAGCTACAATGCCGATAAGATTGGTGCAGATAAGACACTAGGTGTGAGGTGTGAGGTGTGAGGTGTGAGGTGTGAGGTGTGAGGTGTGAGGAGTGAGGAATGAGGTGTGAGGTGTGAGGTATGAGGTGTGAGGTGTGAGGTGTGAGGCGTAAAAATTAAGTGAATTAGAAATATATAAGATTTTAAAGTAAAATTGACAACAAATTATGATCGCTATGAAACGTTTAATTTTAAGTCCAGCAATTCTTCTGGCAGTTTTATTAACAGGTTTGTCGGTAAACATTAAGGCGCAGGATTTAACAACTGCTACACTTCTGACAAGGAGCGAGCAGTATGATAAAGCTCAGGCAATGTTCCAGCAACTGATTCAGAAAGAACCTGCAAACAGCAAAAATTATTTCTTTTTGGGAGAAAACTACCTTTTGGACTATTTTGCCGACACCATTTCCAACTCATTGACAGTTGCAGCAAAATCGGCTAAAGAAATATACCAGAAAGGTATTAATGCAAATGCTTCTGATCCTCTAAACTATATAGGACTGGCTAAAGTTGCCTACTACCTGGGCGATAACAGCACAGCTGTTGAAATGCGTACCAAGGCCAGAAGTTTCCTGCTTCCTTATAAGAATATTAAAAAAATTGTACCTCCCGCACCAGATTATGCTTTTGCTTTGGCAAAAATCGCAGAATCATATATAAAGGATGGGAAGGTAGATACTTCACTTGCTTTGCCGCTGATAAGGGAAGCCGTTAAAATTGATAATAAAAATAAAGACGTTTATTTAATAGCCGGTGATATTTACATTCTTGTGAATGATGGTTCAAAGGCAATATCTTTTTATAACCAGGCCCAGTTTGCCGATCCGCAGTCACCTACAGCAAATATGAAAATAGGTAATATATACGTTAAAGGACGCGCTCTGCAGGCAGCTATTCCATATTATGAAGAGGCAATTAAGCTCAACGTCAACTATGCCCCTGCATATCGTGAACTTGGACAATTATATCTTCTGGCCCAAAGATTCGATCAGTCAAAAGAGAATTTTAAAAAATATCTGGATCTTACCGCGGGAAATATCCCTGCAAAAATCAGGTACGTGAATGCTCTATTTTATGCAAAAGATTATGACGGAGTTATAACGAATGTCGAAGAAATTTTCAAGGTTGACAAATCAAGGACATATATGAACCGTATAGCCGGTTATTCAAGTTATGAAAAGAATCCACCGGATTATGATAAAGCTCTTGCTTACATGGAGACACTTTTTAAAACTGTTGCCCCCGATAGAATACTCTGGAAAGACTATCATTATATGGCCAGAATATTGGTGAAGAGGAACCTGAATTATCCGAAGATGGCAGATGAACTGTCAAGCGCTGAACAGCTACTTGAAAAAGAAAAGAACAAACTGGCAAGTGCGGCTACTTCAGCTGATAAAGCCAAATTCAAAGCCAGCATTGAAGTTATGACAGATAAAGTTGCTACTCTCAAAGCTGATCTGGCAAAATCGAATGCTGAGATTGACAGGGCATTCGCAGAATACGCCAAGGTGCTTAATTTAAAACCCGGAGACAAGGGATTACTTAGTGAAATAGCAAGCAACTATAACACTTTCAGAAGATACGATGGCGTTGCAAAAACATTGAGTAAAATGCTTGACCCGGCTAAAGATAATACTGAGGATATGATGCGAATCGGAAGGGCTTATTATAACAGCGAAAAATATAAAACTGCCGATTCGGTATTTACTGCAATAACTGTTAAATCGCCCACTTATGTACCCGCTTATCTTTGGATAGCCAATACCTATTCTAAAATGGATGCTGACTTTAAACGGGGACTTGCAAAACCAAAGTTTGAAAAGCTTATTGAAGTGGCTAAGTCTGATTCAATCAAAAATGCTCCGGCAATGATGGATGCATTTGGCTATCTGAGTTATTACCACATGATGAACAATAACTTCAGCAGATCAAAAGATTATTATAACAGGATGGTAAATCTGGATCCTAATAATAAGGAGTATAAGATAAAGGGGTATGTTGGGATAGGATCAGTTGAGCTTCAGTCAACTTCGACTGAAAAGACCAATGAAGGCAGACTACCATACTTATCAAGAGCTTTAGATGCCTACGCTAAGATCCTTTCAATCGACCCCACGAATGCAGCGGCTAAAAGTCAGGTTAATTATATTCATGAATTCGAGGCAGCTATTAAAAAAGGGATAAATCCCAATGAAATTAAAGGTGTAATTAAAAATGCATCCGGCCAAACGGTTCCATACGCTTCAATCAGGGTTAAAGATACAGCAGCTGAGAACCTTTCTAATGGCAAGGGTGAATTTAAATTTGAGATCCCTCAGGGTTCGGAGATCCTGATTATAAGTGCGAAAGGCTACAAAACACAGGAGATTCCTATTACAAAATCAAGAGTGTATAATGTTTCCCTTGCACAATAAAATTATATATGATAAAATCAGATTTAAATAAAGAACTATAAAAATAGGGTATGTTTATGTTTTAAAGGTCTTCATGTTTAGAGAATTAGTCTAAACTATTTTAAAAATTAAACATAATTGTTTACACAGTTGGAAAAAATCAATTCATAATATATATTTGCAAATCGTTATAATCTTAAACCTAAACAAATCGATAAAAAATGAGTAAACAAGGAAGTTCGTTCAAAGATGCGTTGCAGAATGTTTTTGCAACAAGCGCTATTTTAATAGCTTTTATAGTATCCTATCTTTTGTTCACACAAATTATGGGTAGTCCTGTAAATTTTGAAGGTGGTAATCATTCAGGGAAAGCGCTGGAAGGTAACTATCTTGGAATCATCTATAAAGGTGGTTTCATTGTTCCTATTCTCATGACATGCGTTTTAACCCTGATCATTTTTATTTTTGAACGGGCCATTACCCTTTCAAGAGCAAAAGGTAAAGGCAGGCTGAATTCATTTGTAAATGAGCTTCAGGGTCTTCTTGCCTCTGATAAAATTGAAGAAGCTCTTGAAGCATGCGACAAACAAAAAGGTTCTCTGGCTAATGTAATGAGAGCTGGTCTGACACGTTATCGCGACCTTCAGAAAGACAAAGAACTTGAAAAGGACCAGAAAATCCTGTCAATTCAGAAATCATTTGAAGAAGCAACAGCCCTCGAATTACCGATGTTGTCAAAGAACATGGTTATATTCTCAACCCTTGCTTCAATTTCAGTGTTAATTGGCCTTATTGGTACAGTTCTTGGTATGATCCGTGCATTTGCTGCTCTGGCTCAGTCAGGCGCTCCAGATGCTCTTGCTCTTGCAACCGGTATCTCTGAAGCCCTTATTAATACAGCTTTCGGTATAACAGGATCAACCCTGGCAATTATTGCATTTAACTATTTTTCTTCCACAATTGACGGTTATACATTTAAAATTGACGAAGCAGGCTTCAGTCTGACGCAGAACTTTGCCGCTTCACTGAGATCCAACTAATTTTAAATTTATTTTTTGGTTTACTAATATAAATAAGAAACTACAATGCCAAAGATTAAATTACCAACAAAGTCGCCCCATATCGACATGACGCCGATGGTTGACCTGTTCGCGGTAATGTTGATATTCCTTATGTTGACCGCCACCATGAGACAACCAGAACCGGCTCCAGTTGATACGCCCTATTCAATATCAGAGAAACCAACACCTGATTTTAATACTATTACCCTTCTTCTCTCAAAAGATAACAAGGTATTCCTGAACTTTGATAACGGACCTGATACTCTGCTTAAATTCAGACCAAAGATCCTTACCGAAATGGGCAAGAGATACAATATTGAATTTACTCCAAATGAGTTAAGGGAATTTGAAAAGTACCCTTCATCAATGGGAGTTCCAATTCTGAAAATGAAGGATTTCCTGGCAACGAAAGATGTAAAGGCAAGAACGGCTTTGCAAACCGGGATTCCGATCGACTCAACAGATAATCAGCTGGCCGATTGGATATTTTGTACCCGTTCCGTGAACCCAAGTGTTCAGGCCTGTATTAAAGGTGACACAAAAACCAGTTTTGAGGTTGTTCAGAAGATCCTTGATATTATGGCAGAAAAGAATGTGTTCAAGTTTAACCTGATCACAACTCTTGAAGCGGCTAAAATTAACCTCGCAGAAATACAAAAGTGATATGGCAGAAATAATTCAAGAGGAAAAAGCAGGCGGGAAGAAGAAAGCTACGAAACACGCCCCGCATATCGACATGACACCGATGGTTGACCTGATGTGTCTGCTGATCACATTTTTTATGCTTACCACTGCTTTCAGTAAGGCAAAGATCATGGAGATAAATCTTCCTGAAAAGATTAAAGATCCAACAATTGAACCTCCAAAGATTTCAGCCAGCCGTACTCTGAACATCGTACTTGGTCCGGACAACAAAATTTATTATTATCCCGGAACCATCAAACCAGAGGATTATAGTAATCTGCCTCCGCTACAGGAAACAAATTTCAGTGCAAATGGTATACGTCTGTTGCTGCTCGAAAGAAACAGAGCTCTTTTCAAAAAGATCGACGATTTCAAGAAACAAGTTCTTACCGGGAAAATTATTATGGGGCAGGATTCTGTCCTGAAATCGGTGAGTAAGCTGAAAACGGATGATGATACCGGCCCAATTGTTCTTATAAAAGCTTATAAGAAAGCAAATTACGGAAATTTTGTAGATATTCTTGATGAAATGAGTATCTGTGGAATCGCCCGTTATACGTTTGTTCCAACAGCATGGTATGATGAGAGGATGGTGGAAACCGCAGCCGGAATTGCACCAACCGCTACTCCTGCCAAAAAATAAACCGTAAACCTATAAACGATGGCAAAAGATACAATTAAGGCTCCTGCCTTTGATGACATAGTATTCGAGGAAAGGAATAAGGAATACGGAGCTTATAAACTACGTAAAAAGTACAATCGTACCGTAGTTATTGCTTTGCTGATAGGTATTCTAATAATAGGGACAGCTATTATTACTCCGTACCTTAATGCAAAAGCAGCCGAAAACAGGACAAAACGTGCTGAACGTCAGGTAGAGATTAAGCTGGAGAATCTTGATCAACCCAAAGAACTGGTTGCTCCCCCACCTCCTCCACCTCCTCCACCAACTGATGTTGTTCAGCAGCAGAAATATGTTCCACCTGTAGTTGTTGACTCAATCAAACCTGAAGATATTAAACAGCTCATGACGGCTGATCAGGCTCAGACTGAAGTTACCAATAAAGAGGTAGTTGAAGTTCAACAGACAATAAAAGAAGAGGTTCAGGAAGCTGTTGTTGAAGAAGTTCCATTTGTTGTTGTAGAAGAGATGCCTATGTATCCCGGAGGCGATGCTGCACTTCTCAAGTACATTGGAGAACATACACAATACCCGGAAGTTGCAAAGGAAAACAATATCCAGGGAAGAGTTATTATCCGGTTCTGTGTAACTTCCAAAGGTGGTGTAAGCCAGGTAAGTGTACTTAAGGGTGTTGACCCTGAACTTGATAAAGAAGCAATCAGGGTTGTTAACACGCTGTCAGCATTTAAGCCAGGGAAACAAGGAGGGAAACCAGTGCCAGTATGGTATATGGTTCCAATTACCTTTACACTCAAGTAGAATACTGGTTTACTAATCATAGAAAAAGGCTGGATCGCAAGATTCAGCCTTTTTTATTTATTTTCTCTTCCTTCTAAATTCTAATATACTCACCCCCATCACCTCTCTCAATGTACTCACCCCCATCCCAATCCGCTGAAGAAGGTTATTGTAATGCTTTTTCCTCTCTGCTCAATGTACTCACCTCCATCCCCACGCTCAATGTACTCACCCCCATCCCCACGCTCAATGTACTCACCCCCATCCCCTCTCTGCTTCGCAAAGAGGGGCGTAATGCGTTATATATTAGTTAATTCCCCTCTTTACGAAGTAGAGAGGGGATTAAAGGGGTGAGTACATTTGATGACGAAGTAGAGAGGGGATTAAAGGGGTGAGTACATTTGATGACGAAGTAGAGAGGGGATTAAAGGGGTGAGTACATTTGATGACGAAGTAGAGAGTGGGATTAAAGGGGGTGAGTCAGGCAGAGAATGACTTGAGTTAATTACTATTTCCCTAATTCTTTCTTCAACAACCTTATAAAATCTTCAATATCCTTCTCCTCAGTATCCCAGCTGCACATAAGCCTCCACTCCGATTTTTTTTCATCCCAAGGATAAAAAAAGTAATGACTTCTCATTTTTTCAGCAATATCACCAGGCATTATCACAAAAACTCCATTTGACTGAACCTCCTGGGTAACAGTAACCTCAGGGATCAGTTTAAGTTGATCAGCTAGCATTCCGGCCATTGCATTCGAATTTGACGCACAGCGTTTCCACAGGTCATTTCGAAAATAGGCTATATACTGAGCTGAAATAAACCTCATTTTCGATGCAAGCTGCATTCCCTGTTTCCTTATATACTTAAAATCTTTTGACAGCCCTGGTTTAAGGAAACAGATTGATTCTCCGAACATCATACCGTTCTTGGTGCCACCGAATGAGAGGACATCGACTCCTGCATCAGTTGTGAATGCCTTAAAAGGGAGATTAAGCGCTACGGCAGCATTAGCTATTCTGGCGCCATCCATATGAAGCAGCATTCCTCTGGAATGAGCAAACCCGGCTATTGCTGATATCTCAGCCGCCGTGTAAACAGTTCCCATTTCGGTCGCTTGAGTAATGGAAATTACGTTAGGCTGAGAATGATGCTCAAAATCAATGCCATGAATATGTTTCTCAATTAAATCCGGCGTGATCTTTCCATCGGGTGTATCGACAACAAGAACTTTACATCCTATAAACTTTTCAGGCGCACCACATTCATCCCCTTCAAGATGTGCAGTCGATGCTGTAATTACCGAATTCCATGATCTCATTATTCCTGAAAGGCCAAGCACATTGGCAGCTGTCCC
>JANYIW010000099.1 GCA_025358645.1 Bacteroidales bacterium | reverse complement strand
GGTATCAGATTTTTGTTTCGGATACGGCTCATTTGTAGTTCGCTAATTATAACGCATCTCAGAAATGGTTTCTTATTTATTTCTGTCTTATTGGTTGGGGCTGTTAGAAATGGCAGCCTTTTTGTTAAGTAGCGCTTCTTTTCATAACTTTGAAATTTTCTCAAACAACCCGATCAATTTGGTTCTGTAAATCTCAGCGATTTGTGTTTCATGCTCTCCAATGGGTTTAACCGGGATTAGATCCATAACATTAGTTGAAGATAGACCTGATTTGAACATCAGATTTAATGAAGCGATAATGGTATCGTTAATAGAGTTCTTTGATTCTTCTTCTGTAAGGCCGATTCTAATTCCGATCTCAGTAAGCTCTTTCCATTGAAACCAGAAATACGTTGGCAACATAGCAGACATAATAGCATAACTTTCAAGTTTCTCCTCCTTTACCTCAAATGTATTTCCCAGAACCTTGAGTAAATCGATAATTTGTAGTTTTGGTTTACTGGCAAAATCAGGTGAAAAGCAAATAGGGTTATATCCTTCATTAATATAGGATGTGGCGTTTGGAATCAACCGGGCAATGTTCTTAACCTGGTTCAGTTTTGATGATATTTTCGCAATGGTGATCTTGGGGGCGAGAGATATCACTATAGTGTTGCTATTGATGCTACCCTTTATAAACTCAAGGGTATCCATAACAACAGGAGGATGCAGTGAAACAAAAACTATATCCTGCGAAGCTGCAACGGATGCATTATCAATCTGAATATCAGGAAATGATTTTTTCAGATTTCCTGAGACATCAGGGTTAGTATCAGTAACAACAATTTTACTGAATTTTGCATTTTTATTTTTAAATGCCTGCAGAAGAATTCTGGTTACTCTTCCGCCACCGATAAAACCAATTGACTGTTTCATAATGTTTCGATTTTAAAGAATAAAAACATACTCTATTAAAGGTCATTGCATGCAATGACCCTACTTTTGTCTTTCTACTTTTGTCATTCTTCCCCTCCCTTGGCTTCAATTGACATATACAAGATCCGGATAATCTTTCTTCAACATTTGTTTTAAGCGGCAACACGTCACGATTATCAAAAAGATTGTTCATCTAATTCAGTTTAACCCCTTTCTGTTGTAATATCTTCACTAACTCTTCTTCAGAAAAAAATCCAACATGTCTGTAATATTCCTTCCCGGTTTCGTCAAGAAACACCTGAGTTGGGATTGCTTCTATACCGTATTTTAGACCATAAGGTTTGCCTGCATCAGTCCAGACATCGTGAAAATCAACTTTTACCTCTTTGCCATACTTCGCTTCAATTGATTTCATAACGGTTTGCATTTGCTGGCACGGGATACACCTTACTGAACCTAATTCTATAAAAGTAACCTTATATTTATTCTCGGCGACTTGAGAGGAAATAGAAGATCCATCTTTATTCTTCTCTTTTTCGGAGGTAATTGTACTTTGACCGCAGGCTGTCGCAAATATTAGTATTGCAAAAAAGGCAGAAATAAAAATCTGTTTTGGTTTTTTATTATTCATAAATTTTATTTTTAAAAGTTTAACAAATTATAAATCAATTAGTTTCTGTTTTTTAGTTTTGAAATTGTTTCTGTAAAAAAAATATTATTGAAAATATAACACTTAGAACTATACTTAAATCAACAGGGTAAAAGGATTGCATTAACTGTCTGGCAACAACATCTGAGTATTTTCCTGTATTGCTAGCTCCCGAACATGATACTATTGAAATTTTATTTCTTTCCATTTTATGAGTTATCTAAAAAATCATATTGAATAAATATCCCACTATCATTATTCCACCGCCAACGATTCCGATAAAAGTGAAAATCAAAGGGAGCTTAAGAACTTTACGAAGTATTATCATTTCGGGTAGAGATAATCCTATTACAGCCATCATAAAAGCTAAAGCAGTTCCAAGCGATGCCCCCTTTTCAATAAGTACCGATACAATTGGTACGATTCCAGCTGCATTTGAATAAAGTGGAATACCAATTAAAACTGATAAGGGGACTGAATACCACGCAGATTTACCCATTAGTGCTGCCATAAATTCTTCCGGTACGTAACCATGAGCACCAGCTCCGACCGCGATGCCTATTGCTACATAGATCCATACTTTGCCAACTATATCTTTAATAGCATCATAGCCAAGGCTGATTCGGCTGCCGAATAATATTTTTTCTACATCTTCTCCATTGTCACCCAGATGTGTTTCATATACCCATGCTTCAACCCATTTTTCGAGCTTGAGCAAACCAATTATCCATCCTGCAATAATTGATATAGACAAACCAGTCCCAACGTATATCGCAGCTACCTTCCATCCAAACATTCCATATAAAAGAATTACGGCAACTTCATTGATCATCGGTGAAGAAATGAGGAAAGAAAATGTTACCCCAAGCGGAACGCCTGACTCTACAAATCCCAGAAACAAAGGGATAGCCGAACATGAACAAAACGGTGTGACAATTCCGAGCATCGCGGCCATAACATTACCCGTAAATGTTTTCTTCCC
>JANYIW010000025.1 GCA_025358645.1 Bacteroidales bacterium | reverse complement strand
TATTACTATGCTATAAATAATAATAGAAATAAGCGACCATGTTTCTTTCGGGTCCCAGCCCCAGTATCTCCCCCATGATTCGTTTGCCCATACAGCTCCCAGAAAAGTCCCGATTGTCAAAAAATAGAGCCCAAGAGTAAGGGTTTTAAAATTGATTACAGTGAGTTCATCTATAGTATTTGCAATCCTATCACGGTTTTTATCGTTCGATAGGGAAAGCAGTATCAATGTGATAAGGCCAAGAATAGCGCCAAGTCCCAGGAAACCATAGCTTCCTGTAATAACCGATACATGCAAGGTGAGCCAGTACGATTTAAGAACCGGTACAAGGTTGGTGATCTCGGGGTCCATAAAACTGAGATGAGCAACCATCAGAGTCATTGAAGCTAGTACTGCAGTTGCCGAAAGAGCGAAAGCCGATTTACGGCTGAACATAAATCCTGCTAAAAGTGTGACCCATGAAATAAAAATCATTGATTCATATCCATTGCTCATTGGAGCATGGCTTGCGATGTACCATCTGAGACCAAGTCCCAGAGTATGTAATAAGAATCCGGCAAATAACAACCAGCCGAGAACCTTCACAAATAAGGAGGTTTTCTTTTTACCCCTTATTACCATGGTAATTAACCCTATAAGCATTATCATACCAATAGTTGCATAGAAAGGGAAGAGCCGTTCAAATATGCCAAGTCTATAATATAATAGTTCTGCATTGGTCCTGGATCGCGAAGGAAGTGCATATAGTGAAAACCTGGTCTGATAGGCGCTGATTGATTCAGCAACCTGACGAACAGATGCAATATTATTTGTCTGTAAGGCGACTGACAAGGCAGGAATGATACTTTTCAGGTAAAGTGAGTCCTCTTTGTTTGTGGCTTTCTGAACTGCATCCTGCGGTGATCCCCAGTCATGTGTTCCGTCCTTCAAGGGAAAAAGTTTCATAAAATCCCCTTTAGATATCATGTACACAATATTTATACGTTCATCAATTTTCATTATCTCCTTGTCTATTTTACTTCTTTCTCCGGGAGCTTTCGAATAGGCAGCATTAACCTCTTCCGCAATTTTATAGGTACCTCCATCAAGATTAACAAGGTCAGTAAAAGAAGCAAATTTACCACTTATACCCAGTTTTCTCTGAAGATCGCTGTTCGAAATCCTGATCATAGGAACATCTTTCCAATTATTAAAATCGAAATAAAGACCAAGGAAAACCTGCATCGAGGTGAGTCCTTCAAATTCATTCTCTCTTGTAACTTTCCTGAGAATATCATTGCTTAATGTGAACAGTGGTTTTGTTCTCCCTTTCTGATCCTGAACAAGCACTTTACCAATCTCTCCGGCAACAGATTTATCAGGAACGAGTTTCTGGGCATTGACGATTGTCATACCCGACAAAAACAGAATCAGAAGGATAGCCGGAATTGTCTTCCTGATGGCGGAATTCCAGTATCCGGCATTAATAGCATGAAATGCTGTTTTTTTATTGAGTAATGAAAGAAGAATAAAAATGAATAACAATCCATATCCGGTATAAGTCACCAACATACCTGCCATATCGTGATTAACAGAGAGGATTGTACCTTTTTCATCACGATCGAAGGAAGACTGATAAAAACGGTATCCTTTATATTTGAGAATATTATTCATGAAAATCATGAACGGTTTTTCAATATTTTCACTTTTATCAAGAAGAACGACATCGCTCTTATAACCTGAGGGACTTGTAGATCCGGGGTATCTCTCAAGGATAAAATCGTTAAGTTTAATCGCGAATGGAAGAGTTGTAACTTTTGATCCGTATCTTATCTCAACCTTAACTTCGTCTACCACAGATGAACCTATCGAAAATTTTTCTGATTCCCTGTCGTACAAAGATATAGTAGAAGATTCTTTTCCGCTGTTAAGGTTAAAGATAAACGTATTCTGCCCGGTATTCTGCTCTGCAGGATTTACTGCACCAGATTCTGCGGTGTTAGGAATGATTTTTGTCAGAACCAGTTCATAATCTTTGTTATTGATCCTGATCCTCTTATTATAGTTATCTGCTGAAGCAGAGGTCATTGTATATTTCTGCGAATTGGCTGATAAAATCTTCCCTTCGCCGTTTACCACAGTATATCCAATATACTTATCGGTTGAATAGCATTCGTTCTGCGCTTCTCCTTCGCGAATATGAATTGAACCTTCCCATCCGAAATACCTTGTTATACCTGCACCAATAATAATTAGAATGAATGATAGATGAAACAGGGCTATTGTAAGTTTTTCCCTGCGAAGGAGCTTGAGAATGACAATCTGGCCAACAAGGTTAACTGAAAGCAGTAGCAATATCAACTCGAACCACCTGGTATTATAAACCATCTTGCCCGCAGCAGCTGAACCGAAGTCATTTTCAAAAAAAGTGGCAGCTGCCATTGCTCCAGCAAAAAGTACAAACAGAACTCCCATCATAACCGGGGAAAAAAGAAATTTTAGATACTTCATAATATTAATATGTTATATATATTCATTTTATAATCCGAAGTCCGAAATTAGCACACGAAGATAGACATATCATTATCCTTTTTCAGAAATCATGATAAGCTTTTCCCTGTCAAGTATTCTGATCTTTGAAGAATCGGAATAAATAACTTTAGAATCCTCTAGTTCTTTAAGAATCCTGACAACACATTCCTTCGCCATGTTTGTCATTTCACCAAGTTCCTGACGTGAAAGGATCATTTCATATTCATCACTTTTAAAGACTACATCTGCGAAGTACAGTAAACCCTCGGCAAGTCTGCCATGCATTTTTTTCTGCGACAGGCTGACCATCCGATTAAGAGTCAATTGTGATTTTGCACTTATATCTTCGATCAGGCTCTCAGCGAATGCCCCATTTATCCTTATAAGCTGTCTGAAGATTTCAAAATTTATGAAACAGGCCTGAACTGCTGTGATTGCTGCAACCGAATAGGTATGACGTGAGTCTACATAAACGCCCGGGCCCATAATCAGCCTGCCCGGCAAAGCTATGCTTAATATGAAGTTTTTCCCATTCAGTCCTTCAATATAAGTTTTTGCCATACCCGAGGCCATAAATAACGCATTTGATGTCGGAGAGCCTTGCTTAATTATTGTCTCACCAGGTTTAAAGGTAGCTTCATACCTGTTTTCGTTTACCAGATTAAGTTCCTCTTTTGTAAGATGTTGAAAGTTTTTCCATCGTTGGGTGCAGGTCTCACAACTACTGATTAAATTAATAACAGACATATTTGCATTTTTAAAGCGTTTAAAAATAGGTTTATAAAAACAAAAGAATTTACAAATCTAACAAATATCACTCTGATAATTGATATATATCACCGGGAAACAGTATATCTATCAATTAAATATAACACAAATAACATATTAACTGTTATTATGATAACAGAGCTTTTTTTGTAAATTGCAAGACGAAATTTTAACTAATAACCCAGATATGAAAAACCTAATCAAAGTACTATCAGTTTTATTTTCAGCAGGCTTCCTCTTTACTGCATGTGAGGGGCCCATGGGACCTCCTGGGAAAGATGCAAATGAATCCTGTAAACAATGTCATAATTCAGCAGGTATTGATTCTGTTAAGACCATGTTTGAATTGTCAAAACATGCCTATGGAGAAGCTGCTTTTGGTGAATCCGGAAGTTCGGGATGTGCCCCATGCCATACATCGGAAGGATTCAAGAATGTAGTTGCAAATAAGGTATCAACTGTCTTTACGATTGTAGCGCCTGCAACAACTTACTCAAATCCTTACGCTTCGGCACCTGATAAATCTTATGGGGAAATGCGCTGCTCAATGTGCCACGCAAAATTGCACACAACTTATACTCATGACGATTTCATGCCGCTGACAACCACTGCAGCCGTACCGATGACCTTTTTTGGCGGAGCAAAAACCATTGACCTTCCTCAGGATGACAGCAAAAGCAATTTATGTATAAAATGTCATCAGCCACGTCCGTTCACCAGATCATTCGGGGATAAAAACGTTATTGACTATACTGCTCTTGTCAGTTCTCCTACAACTGTATTCTTTGATGGGAACAGTCCTAATTCCACAGCAAACATCAATACGATCAAACCAGCTTATAGAACCCATACTCATTACGGAACTGTTGGTGCAATATATGCCGGCATAGGAGGAGTAGAATTCGGAGCAGGTTATACAAATTCACAGCACACAACTGTTGCATCATGTGAGGATTGCCACATGGCACCTGTTACCGGTAGAACAGGTGGTCATACCTTTTTTGCAAAAGGTAATTTCAATGGATGTAATGTAGCCGGTTGCCACTTAGCAAATCCTATTTCATCTTCCACTTCGTCTGTTTATTGGGCAGCAACAAGGACTGAGATCAAAACCCTTCTCAACAGCCTTGCAGCAAAACTGACCATCGGTGGAGTTGATATTCTCAACAGAAACCCGGTCTCTGCTGAAAATTCTTTTGTTAATTATGATTATAATTTTGACGGAACAGCCGAGGACGTTTTAGCAGGGGCTAATCTTTGGGCTGGTTTAACGACCAATAATTATGATGGTTATCTGAACATCTACGATCCTATCACTAACCCATTGGGATCTTCATACAATACAAAGGTATTCCAAAACCCAGCACCCAGTTCAAGCTGGAATGCAGCTCAAATTGCCAATAACTTAACTCTTCCGAAAATGGTTTTAACAAATGCTCAGTTCGGAGCTATTATCAATTTCCAACTTTGCCTGAGAGAGTATAGTTTAGGAATTCACAATACAAAGTATGTAAGAACTCTTTTGACAAATTCTCTTGCTGTACTTCCATAAGCTGCAAGAGCAATTAGATAATTTTAAAAGGGGCCCCAAAAGGCCCCTTTTCTATCTTTAATATAACTTCCTTTCAGCCTTATTAGATTATTTCTTCAAAGTCCTCACATAGTTAACTGTATTCCAGATATCATCATCGGTCAGTTTACCTTCATACTTGGGCATTTCATCTCTTCCTGTCTTGGTCTTGTAAAAAAGATCACCGTCAGTAAGATTCTGGAATTCAGGCTTGGAAAAATCACCCGGAGAATTCTTAAGAGCCCTGGCTTTTACACCATCACCAAGTCCGGTCTTACCATGACAAGATGCACAGTTCTTCGTATAAATTGCCATTCCGGCTTTAGTACTTGCTTCGCTCTTTGCAATTGCGCTTTTCATCGATTTGAAGTTAGCAGGAACAACCCAGGGTTTAGGCTGGGCAATCAATGTTGCACTAAGCATCAGAGTAGCAGCACTGACAAATAAAAGTTTCAAAGTTTTCATAAAAATATAGTATTAGTTAATGTGACAAATACAATTATCGTGCAAAAGTCAGTATAATATCCTGAATTGATCTTTACCATTTTGTCAACCATTAAGTATTATCCGTACAGGGCTGATTAAAACAAAGATATAATGATCGCAGAAAACTCAAACAAAATTAAAAGTAAATATTTCATCAATTTTTATGTAATATAAAAAACAGGTAAATAATAGTAACAGATCAAAGGTAAAACAACTGGATTCAATTTAAAAATTTAACATGTCGAAATAACCAGATTACACCAAAAAGATTTGGGAAACCAGAAAATTAAAGCTATTATTGCTTTTACACTTATTATCATTCATTTCATGGTTGTTCCCAATAAATCAGTTCCAAAATCCTTTGAGAACACGGGCATTTAAGAACAATTGCAATAAATAAAAATTAATTACAAAATCCACAATCTGGAGAATAGAGAAAAAAATTTCTTATGGATTTCAAAATTTTAGTTGAAAAGTTAATTTATTATGAAGGATAATTTTAAAGAAAATATTAAGGTATCCGTAATCTTAACAGCACTTTATCTTGTTCTTTTATCTGGCTGCAAAAATAAAGTGTCAGACACTATTGAATTAAATAAAGTAAATACTGAAAATGAAGTAAGTATAGGTACCACACAAACTAATGACTACGCGGTTGAAGCGCCTCCGTTCAGCGACGGAATTTTTCCCTGCACAGATTGTCATAAAAATTTAATCCCAAATCCTGTAAGAAGGGTTTTAGTAGACTGGCACGACGATATTTCTGCAATGTTTAATCATGATAGTGAAAACCGTTGGTGCCTTGACTGCCATGATCTCAAAAACAGAGATTCACTAAGACTCGCAAGTGGAAAATTATTAGATTTTAAAGAATCCTATAAACTTTGCGGTCAGTGCCACGGTGAAAAATACAGAGACTGGAAAGTTGGGGTTCATGGCCAGAGAACAGGTAACTGGAACGGGAAAAAAGAATATTTTCTTTGCGTTAATTGTCATAATCCACACTCACCAAAATTTAGAGAACTAACACCGGAACCTCCACCTATAATGCAGGAAGATATTAAATAACTTTAATAATTGAATATCCAGCAAAAATGAAAAACGAAAATTCAAGAAGGTCGTTTATAAAAAATATTTCATTAGCAACATTCTCAGCACTTGCACTTTCGGGTTGTAATACGAAAGCATTTGATGATTTTCTTCAGCAGAATTTTAAAACTTTATCAAAAAAAGAAAAGGATATAATAATTAAAAATCTGGGAATAAAATACAAAGAAAAGTACGGAAAAGAATTCCATATATCTGACAAGCCTGCGATAGATGGAACCTTATTTGGATATGCCCTCGACTTATCAAGATGTGTTGGATGCAGAAGATGTGTTTACGCGTGTGTGAAAGAAAACAATCAATCCCGTGAGCCACAAATTCATTGGATAGAGGTGCTTCAGATGGAAAAAGAGAGAGGCATTGATTTTGCTCATTCCACTGCTCAGTATAACCCTGAAAAGGTTCCGGAAAAGGGATATTTTTATGTACCTGTACAATGCCAGCAATGTAAAAACCCTCCATGTGTAAAAGTTTGTCCGGTAAAAGCCACATGGCAGGAACCTGATGGTATAACTGTAATTGATTACAATTGGTGTATCGGATGCAGATATTGTATGGCAGCCTGTCCCTATGGAGCAAGACATTTCAATTGGGGAGAGCCAAGTGTGCCTGTTGAAGAATTAAATACTGAAGTGCATTATTTAGGTAACCGGCCAAGGATGAAAGGCGTAGTAGAAAAATGTACTTTTTGTATTCAAAGAACAAGGGAAGGCAAATACCCTGCATGTGTTGAAATATGCCCGGTAGGGGCAAGAAAATTTGGAAATCTTTTAGACCCCGATAGCGAAATCAGATATATTTTAGAAAACAAACGGGTACTGATACTGAAACAGGAATTGAATACACAACCTAAATTCTACTATTTCTTTGGCATCTGAAGAAAGCCTGATTCTAAAGAGTGGCTTGTATTACTTATAATAAATAAACAGAATTTAACATGAATTTTATTCGTTTTATAACAGGCAGTATAAAAATAATTTTCCATGGAAGTAAAACCTATTATGCCTGGTTGATCCTTTTGTCATTACTAATTATTTGGGGGGGAATCGGTTATTCAGGCCAGTTAGGTCACGGATTGATTAAAACCCACATGAGGGATTCTGTATCCTGGGCTTTTTATATTGGAAATTTTACGTTTCTCGTTGGAGTCGCCGCAGCTGCAGTTATGTTAGTTATACCTGCTTATATTTATGATTGGAAACCAATCAAAGAGATAGTAATATTTGGTGAATTACTGGCTGTATGTGCTGTTATTATGTGTATTTCATTCATAGTTGTAGATATTGGAAATCCTCTTAGATTCTGGCACATGCTGCCGCTGATAGGCACAATGAACTTTCCTTCATCTATGCTCTCATGGGATTTTTTCGTTCTTAACATCTATTTATTAATTAACTTATTTGTCGTAACCTATTTATTATATTGTGTTTTTTATAAAAAAGAATATAATAAATCGATCGTTTTGCCACTAGTTTTAATCAGTATTCCCATGGCTGTTGCTATTCATACAACAACAGCATTTCTTTATAATGCAATACCCGGACGCGTATTTTGGAATAGCGCACTACTAGCTCCAAGATTTTTAGCCTCGGCTTTTTGTTCAGGTCCGGCTATTCTCTTGATTATGTTTCAAATACTTAGAAAAACCACTAAATTCGAAATTAAGGATGAAGCTATCTGGAAAATTGCTGAACTTATGGTGTATGCAATGTTTATCTATCTGTTTTTCACTATTGCCGAACTTTTTAAAGAGTTCTATTCCGACACTGAGAATATTTTGTACTGGAAATATTTGCTTTTCGGAATCGGTAAACACAAAGAAATAGTTCCTTACAGCTGGTTGTCAATCATCATGGGTTGTATCGCGTTTATACTTTTTTTAATTCCCAAAACCCGAAGAAATTTTACAACACTGAATATTGGTGCCGTTCTTATTTATGCAAGTGTTTATGTAGAAAAAGGAATTGCTTTAATTATACCCGCTTTTACTCCTGATGTGTTAGGACAGATTTATGTCTATACACCCTCTATCACTGAAATCAGAACTGCTGTAATGATTTTTTCTATTGGATTCCTGCTTTTTACTTTTTTATCTAAAATTGCTATAGCTATTGTATTTGAAAATTACAATATTAGCAGTATAAGTCGCAGAATCAAGAGCTTATAGAATGATCTCTCACTGCAAGCAGCTATTACTTTTGGGGTTCTTTGAGCCTGGGATAAATTAAAAAATAAGAGGCTGCACAAATTTGTGCAGCCTCTTATTTTTAAGGATAATTAATCCAGGGTTTATTTCTTTAAGGTTCTTATATAGTTAACAATGTTCCAGATATCATCATCTGATAATTTTCCTTCATATTTTGGCATGTCACCTCTTCCAGTTTTTGTTTTGTAGAAATGTTCGCCATCAGACTGATTCTGCGATATTGCTTTTGAAAAATCACCAGGAATTGTTTTCAGGGATTTTGCTTTAGGGCCGTCTCCAAGACCAATTTTTCCATGACATGCGGCACACGTTTTAGTAAAGAGTAACTGACCTGCCTTGGTGCTGGCATCACTCATTGCAATTGGATTTTTCATCGATTTAAAGTTAGCAGGAACAACCCATGGTTTAGGCTGGGCAACCAATGTTGCAGTAAGCAGGAGAAACAGGGAGCTGACAAAAAAAAGTTTCATTGTTCTCATAATTGTACATTTTAATTTAAAGTTAATTATGCAATAATCGTGCAAATGTGTATTAACACTCGCTTACGAGAGAAGAACCTATTTTTTCAATGTTCTCATGTAGCGAACAATGTTCCAGATATCATCATCGGTTAATTTGCCTTCATACTTAGGCATTTCAGCTCTTCCGATCTTGGACTTGTAGAAAAGATCACCATCGCTCTGACCCTGATATTCAGCTTTTGAAAAATCACCAGGAAAATCTTTAAGAGATCTTGCTTTCACACCGTCACCCAGACCTGTTTTCCCATGACACGATGCGCAGTTTTTTGTATAAAGCGCCTGTCCTGCCTTTGTGCTTGCATCACCAACAGCAACAGGATTTTTCATCGTTTTAAAGTTTGCCGGCACAACCCATGGCTTCGGTTGAGCTCCCAAAGAAATGCTCACAAACATTATTAATGAGCTTACAACAAATAATTTTAGATTCTTCATAATCCTAATTTTTAAAATTATCATTAAAAATACAAAATCCTGTATAATTTATAAAGGTAGCAAATTTTAATTATTCTTCCTCAGATACATGGTAGCCGGTTATGATTCCTCTGAAAAGCGAGGTCGGTTTATGCCCAAGGGTGCAGGTATAAATATGAATGATCATAAATATTGAGAGAAAGAAACCCATTGTGATGTGCAGGATATCGGTCAGAATAAGCCCACTTATACCAAAAAATGTCGTAATTGTGATTTCAGGTAACAACAACCCTATTCCTGATATTATAAGCAAGGGGATAGCCACATACAAAGCCAGAACATAAGTTATTTTTTGCAGAGGATTAAATTTACGTTCTTCTGTCACAGGAAACGGATGCTTTTCACCTTTGAACATTCCGCTTGAATAATATATAAACTGTTTTACAAGATCTGAGATAAAATTTTTCCTTCTGAACCTGTAATAATTGCCATTCTTTGTAAGAAGATTTCCAGTTACAAAGATTATATAATTTAAAACCAATACAATAGCTGCAAAATTATGAATTCTGACTGCTTTTGCAAATCCTACAACATAAGAGGCATTTTCTTTATCAGTGTATTGCATACTTAAGCCTGTAACAATAAGAATGAGAAATATTACTGCATTTACGACATGCCAGGCCCTGATCCATTTTGGGTAGAGATACATCTTACTTTTCTTTAAAGGTTTTTGACTTATTTCTTATTCTGAAGGCGATATGAACCCCAATAACAATCAGAACTCCGATAAATATAATCAGACTGATTACGTTCAGATATTCGTTTCTGTTTGCTCCGATAACATAAGATGCATTTAAGATTATTCCGTTAAAGAATCCATCGCGGCGTTGTTCTTTTGATTCAAATTTATAAAGTGACGCCATAAGTATTGAGTTTTTCGAATGACATTCATTACAAAGCCTGACAGCTTCTGCTTTAGGTCTTATCTGATGAGATACAGCAATATTATTATTAATTTTTGTATGGCATTCGATGCATCTGACGTTAGCAAAATGTGATGCCTGGTTTGGCAGCCAATCATGCTGTTTAATAATATCAATCTCAGCCCTGTCGCTCAGAAGCTGAAAACGGCTGTAGTCAGAGTGGCAATTCAGACAGATCGCGTTGTCATAGGCAATAGTCTCCTTAAGATTATTAGCGTTTCGGACCGAGATCTTGTAAGTGTGCGGATTATGACATTTCCAGCAGGAGAATCCATCATCCTCCATTTTAAAGTGAGTGCTCTGCTTATATTCAGTCTCAATCTCTTCAAAATGATACTTTGCAAATTTCTCATCACCACCATGACAATCAATACAATTGTATTTCTGCTCCATTCTAAGCTCTCCCGAATGAGGAAACTTTGCATATTCCTCTGAATGGCAGTCGGTACAACTGAAACTTCTATGGTTTGATGAATAAAATTCGTTTTTATGTAATATACGTTCGGAGCACATATTATCTTTGACCTGCCTCCCGATCGTTTCATTTGTATATTCGTATTTCTCTTGTCCGTGACATTTAAAACAACGATTATTTGCTGCCTCAAAAGGCGAGACAAAGGATATAGTATCCTGAACCTTATCCTTCTCCGTTTTAAATAAGGAACTTCCGTAAGTATTAATAGAAATAAAATTAATAAGAGCCAACAGGATAAATATCCGGAATATAAATGATCTCATTCCTGATTACTAGATTGAATTAGAATCTTACATGAATATTAAACCCTACCAACCATTGACTTTTTTTGAAATCATTTGTATTGAACACGAAATTCCGCTGATTAATAATCTGATTATAGTTGGCTGCAAATATCTGAAAAGTATGTGTTGCAGTACTTATTTCCCAACCAAGTGAAAGATTTGGTTTTTGCTGAACAGCAATATTCTGTTTTGTCAGAAGTTGATCATATTCCAGTATAACAGAATGTGAACCGAATACGTTTGCACGGGCACCTGCCGAAATGCCTAAGTTAAGATTCTTATAACCTGCTGTTGTATCAATATTTTGTGGAACGGAATTAAAATAAGCTAATGATGGAGCTATCTCAACTGAAATCGCGTTATTTATTTTGCGGGCCACAATTATCTGAGTGAAATAAGATAACCTGTGAATTTGTCTGAAACTTTCAGTGGGTCCAAAGGCATCTTCCTTTCGTAAATCAAAAACAATATTGCCAAAATAAGATAGGGAAACAGGTATTCTGTTATCTTCTGTTTGCTGCAGAATGAGATACTTCCATTGAATATCCTGAAGTTGATAATCTTTTGTTGTGCCGGCTCCGATCATTAATCTATCGGTAATACCATAATTAAGCCCAATACGTGTATTTGCCGAACCATAAATACCAAAAAGATTATGATAATTTTCAATCAGGCTGAACCTGTGTTGAATTTCAAGTTGCAGACCACCTTTGTAAGGTGTTTCAGTTGTATTCATATCTACTAAAGTGGTGGTCCCAAAAGTAAACCGTACCGGTTTTGATGTTACCTGTTTCAGAGTATCTTCCTGCGCGAACAAAGAAGTTATGCTTAATGCTAAAGTCAAAAGAATTAAGAGTTTTTTCATGTAGAGTGGTATTATCAGGTTAAGATATTTTTAATTATTAATGGCTCCCTGGTTTATCCAGTATAGAATTTTAAGTTTCTCTGTATCGGTCGTTCTTGGTATATGATCTGAACTGGAGCTTATCTGGTGATATAGTTTACTTGTCAATCCGGGAAGAGTCACAAATCCTCCTTTTGTAAGCGCCAGGTAAGATTTTCCTTCCCTCAGGTCGGGTGATCTGATACTTCCATGGCATGTTACACAATTGGTGTTGAATATTGGCTGAATGTCAGTCTTGAAATGCCAGGTTGCTGTCGGATCCACAGAAGCCGGAGAATATGAATACTTCTCACATGAAGAAAATCCTGCCGCTGCAATCAGTACTAATGCAACGAATATTTGTCTGATCCTTTTCAATTTGTGATTCATATTTAAAATATTGTTAATTTATTCACAAAGATATCAGATTATCATGATTAATAGCTTACTATAAACCATAAATACTGTTGTAAGGCATGCTCTTTATCACGTAAATAATTGATCTTTATCACTCACCGTGGTGATATATGTTATCAACTTGAACATAATCATTTGTTTTTATAGTATTGCATGGCTTCAGGCATAGCTGCCTTAATTTTGGCTATTCTTCTTGCATCGGAAGGATGAGTACTCATAAATTCAAGTGGCCTGCTTCTTCCGATCTTGCTCATCCTGTCCCAGAAAACTATAGCAGTTTGAGGATCGTAACCTGCCATTGCCATGAAGATAAGACCAAGCTTATCTGCTTCAAGTTCATGGTCACGGGAAAATGGCAGCATCACCCCATATGCTGCTCCAAGTCCATAAGCGCTATTGAAAATGCTCTTAGTCTGTTCAGGTTGCTGCTTAATTACCTGATCTAGTGCAATGTTTCCAAATTGGGCAAGGAGTTCCTGACTCATTCTTTCATTACCATGTCTGGCTACTGCATGGGCAATTTCATGACTCATAACGACTGCAAGGCCGTTTTTGTCTTTTGTATAGGGAAGTATTCCGCTGTAAACGACCACTTTACCACCAGGCATGCACCATGCATTAGGGGTAGAATCATTTTTTACCAGGTTGAATTCCCACCGGTACCCATCGAGCCTGCCTGAAAGGCCATTGTCTGTAAAATACCTGATAACTGATGCTGAAATATTTGACCCGACCTCTTTAACCATAGCTGAATTTATTCTATCTGCCGAGAGCGGATTGACTTTCAAAAAGTCGGTGTAACTGGTTAGCGACATGGAAATCATTTCAGATTCAGGTAAAAGATTTAGCTGTTTGCGGCCTGTTAATGGTACAATACTGCATTCCTGGCATAACAATGATATTGCTGTTAATGCAACCAATGTTTTAAATAGACGCTTCATTGTAATGAATTTTATTCTGCAAAGGTATTTAAAATCTATAACACATTTCCTTATGCTACTGATATATATTGTATCATCACTTAAAAGAGAAAGGCTTCCAATGAAAGCCTTCTCTTTTATTTAATTCAGAATGGAAATCAGAATTTATACGAATTATCTTCAATCAGTTTGTCTGCAATACGGCGTCTGGCATCTTTAACATTTATACATTCCACCCTTGATAGATTTTCAATTGCCATGATTAATGACGGGCAGGTTTCCTGTGTTGAGAAAGAACCTATTGCTTCAAGAGCCGATTTTCTGATGATGCTTGCCGTGTCAGATACATTGACATCAAGCATATCCCTATAAAGTGATATATTTCCGTTTAGTGTGGACATTTTTTCGACTCTGAGCGCGAGTGACTCAGAAACATAGGTCTCCATCATCATCTCTGCAATATT
>JANYIW010000381.1 GCA_025358645.1 Bacteroidales bacterium | reverse complement strand
ACCATGCGGATTTCCATCAAGCTCAATTACAAGTTTTTCTGAAGCACAAAAAAAGTCAACTATGTAGTTACCTATACTGTGTTGTCTTCTGAATTTTCTTGCATTAAGTTTTTTTGATTTTAAAATATTCCATAACTCAGCTTCAGCAGAAGTGGACTTGTTCCTAAGTAATGATCTGAAGAATTTAAGGCTTTTCCTGTTAAAGAGGTTTTGGTTTTTCATGTCAATAAAGGTAAGAAGAAATCAATGAATCAACCACCCTGGTCGGGAAATAAAATGCTGTATATATAAGATAATCAATCTTCCCGACCACCCCTCCTTCAAAAGGAGGGGAAACTTTTTTATGCAGTTTCTCATTCATCCCCAGAGCTTAAGTTGGCCAAATGGGGGGCTTTATCCTCTTGACTTTTTTCTTTTTTCTTTCTCCTTGTTTTCACTTTTGTCTTTTTACTTTTGTCTTAACCTTTATTGTTTACTTTTCATAGAAATGCATTTCCCTGATATATTTCCAAACTGGCGCCGGAAGGAAATATGACATATCCTTTCCGGATTTAATTCCATTACGGATAAAAGTTCCGGAGATTTCCATTAGCGGAGCATTTATGTGATGAATTTCAGCGGCTGAAAGCGCCTGATCGAGGAGGAGGGATGCCGGTCTTTTTGAATCGGGTCGCGGATAAACGTATATAGGGTAACTGGCAGCCAGGTCACCGGCATTTTTCCATTTATGAAGCGTATACAGATTGTCTTCTCCCATTACCAGACAAAACTTATTTTTGTTGTATTTCTCATTTAAATATGTCAGGGTATCAATAGTGTATGAAGGAACCGGTAGTTTGAATTCAATATCGGAAGCCTTAATTCTGTCATTATCTCCAATAGCAATTTGTGCCATATAAAGACGATGATGATCGGCAAGCAGAGTCTCTTTCGTTTTTAAAGGATTTTGAGGGCTTACTACGAACCATACCTGATCAAGGTCACTGAATTCAGTCATGTATCCGGCAATAGCTATATGTCCAATGTGAACAGGATTAAACGATCCAAAATATAAACCTATTTTCGCCATGAACGTACCGGGTATTACCTGCCAAGAAAAGATGAAACTATTTTCAAAGCCTCTTCTTTAGCCTTATCCAACTGATGATTTGTAATGATCGTATCAAACTGATTGGAACGTTTTAACTCATCCCCGGCTTTTTCAACCCTTATCCTTATTTTTTCCGGAGTGTCAGTCCCTCTTTTTACAAGCCGGTTTTCAAGTTCTTCAACTGTTGGAGGCATAATAAAGATTGCAATAGAGTCTGTGCCAAATTTATTTTTTAGGTTTACCCCACCATTAACATCAACATCAAATAAGACATGATTTCCATTTGCCCATATTCTCTCTAATTCACTTTTAAGAGTGCCATAGAAGATATCCTTATAGACTTCTTCCCATTCAACAAATTCGTTGTTCTCAATCTTCTTTTTGAATTCCTGAACAGTAAGAAAAAAATAGTCTACACCATCTATTTCATTTCCCCGTAGAGCCCTGGTTGTAGCCGATACTGAAAACGAAAGATTTAAACCGCTATCGAGCAGGTGTTTAACTATCGTTGTTTTCCCTGCACCTGAAGGCGCTGATATTATTACTAGTTTTCCTTCCATTTATAATTACTCCATAATTATTTTGTCTTCTATAAGACATTCAACGTTTGTTCTTTAATCTTCTCAAGCTCATCTTTCATCATCACAACCAGCTTTTGAATTGAAGCATCATTTGCTTTTGAGCCGATAGTGTTTATCTCACGGCCAATTTCCTGGGCGATGAAGTTCAAAATTTTCCCATTGGGAGCAGGAGTGTTGATGGTTTCAACGAAATAATCGCAATGAGTTTTCAGCCTGACTTTTTCTTCGTTGATATCATATTTTTCAAGATAAAAGATTATTTCCTGTTCAAACCTGTTCTTGTCGACTTTTTCCGGGCCCAGGTTCTCCTCCAGCAGAGACATCAGCTTTTCCCTGATTTTTGTAACTCTTCCGGCTTCAAATGTCTGGACAGTTTCAAGGAAGGATAATATTTTTGCGATGCACTTTCTGAGATCAGTCATTATTGAATTACCCTCCTCAATCCTATACAGGTCAAGCATTGTGACAGACTCATTGATCTGATTCCTTACAATTTCCCATTCAGCCTCAGACATTTCCGGCTTTTCGGTTTTTAAAGTATCGGGAAGTTTCATTATAGCAGTAAAAATCTGATCATCAAGGTCTATTTTGAGCTCGGCAGCTATCTCCTTAAACTGATTATAATAATTTCTGACAGCAGATTTATTAATAACAGTAACGACTTCATCATCAATCATATCGCAATAAATTGAAAAATCAATTTTCCCTCTGTCAAGTCTCTGACTTATAAGATTTCTGATTTCAGGTTCCTTTTCCTTATAATGCCAAGGTACTTTGGTATTTAAATCAAGTTGTTTTGAATTAAGTGACTTTATTTCAATTGTTACTTTTTTCTGTGGAGTTTCAGCAATGGCTTTTCCGTAGCCAGTCATGGATTTGATCATTTCCTGAATGTTATAAATATAAAAGTGAAGCGAGTGTAAGTTATATGATTCCCTGCAAAATTACTAATA
>JANYIW010000361.1 GCA_025358645.1 Bacteroidales bacterium | reverse complement strand
TTGCACCGGAAAAAGTTTAAGTTCTATTGCGGAAAATTCAGATTTTTTATGAATAATTCAGGTTAAATAACATTTTGATGATGTACAGAGATATATAATTGAATTTTTTCTGGTAAGATTTTTATTTCATCCCCGGCATCTTTTGGAAAAACAAGTGACCTGATCGTTTCTGGCCAAAGGCAACACCACCTAAAGGGAGAGCAAAGGAATGTGTTCGTCTTTTTGAAGGAAAGTGGAGCTTTTGTCGATCTTGGTTCTACGATAGTGAATCAAGACTGACGAGAGCAATACTGAGTGTTAAAATAGACGGACTCTTTCCTGGCAAACCGTGAGATGGGGGAGAGGATGATTTTATTCAACTGTAAACATAAAAAAATACCCCGAAGGGTGGGGTGAATTAAATCATAAATAAATACAATTTATCTACGTTCCATATAGTATTATTTAATATATAATTACTAAACTTGTCAAGCAATAATAAAGAACGTGATAATATGGCAAATTATGAATGGGAAATACGAGCCAAAGAGCGAAGGATTGAGAACAAACAACTAAAAAAAAGGATCAAAGAATTAACTTTTAGCCGGGATGAGTGGAAAGTTAAGGCCATGAACCGGAAAGAAAGACTTGATGAGCTGAACGAAAAGTTGCTCATTGTAAAAAAAAACATACAGCAAATAATGGGAATTTAGACAAAAGAAAACCTAAACGATCCCATTTCAGCACTGTTGTCATACTTACAATGTTGTCTGCGAAAATAAATACATCAGTAAGCTTTCGTAGCTTGAGTAAGGTTTTCGTCACATTTAATTTGTATTTAAACATTGAATTATCAGCACCGTCTTTTTCCACAACAATGCTATGGATCAAGAAAATAGGTTATACTCAATTGCAATCGATCAAAGAAAAAGCTGATGATTGGATTATAATCGTTGATGAAAGTATCGGCATCGGACAAGAAAAAGTTCTAGTTGTTCTGGGGATTAGACGAAGCCAAGTTGACTTTACCCGTCCCTTGTTACTACAAGACATGGAGCCAATTACCGTAAAGTCAAAGGAAAGGTGGACGGGACAAGATATTGCCAATGAACTGAAAATAGTCAAGGAGAAGCTTGGAACTATTATATATGCAGTTACAGATGGTGGTATCACCTTAAAGTATGGACTAAAGGATGTTGATATAAAGCAGGTGTATGATATTACTCATGCGATTGCCATATGTCTACAAAGGCTGTATGAGAAGGATGAAAACTTTAAGGATTATGCACACAAAGCAGGACAAATGAGATTTAAACTTTGTTGTAGCAGACATGCTCATCTGATTCCACCTAATCAGCGTTCGAAGTCACGATTTTTAAATATTGATACAATCAGCAAATGGGGTATGAAAGTTTTGCATGCCTTACAAAACAATGAAATATCTCCTGAAGACCGGGCACAATTAGAATGGGTAAAAGAAAAGGAGTCATTTATTATTGAAATGGATCTTATAATGTCAACTGTTCAAGAAATATCAATAATATTGAAAAACAAAGGATTAAGTAAGCAAACAAAATCAAGATGCAGTTCTTTGCTTCGTAATTGTAAGAAAGGAAAATTAAAGATATTCAAGGAATACATGATAAATTATTTGAGCGAATACACAAAACAAATAAGTCACCGAAAAGAAATATTATTATGCTGTTCAGACATTATCGAATCAACTTTTGGAAGGTATAAAAATGAATTATCTAAAAATCCAATGAGTGGCATAACTGATTTAGTACTAATAATTCCTGCTCTTACATCAAGGCTGTCTGGCGAAGTAGTAAGAGCCGCAATTGATAATTGCAAGGTAAAAGATATCGAAGTTTGGAAGAAAAACAATCTGTGTAACTCGTTGTTAGCGAAAAGAACTATAGTGTATAAAAATTAAATGGGGGGAACTAATTATTATAAAAGGTTATATTTAATTCACCCCACCCGTAGGGCTTTAATTATTGTAGGATATATGTACGTCTTGTAACCCCATACCTCGTAGAGGTTAAACAGGTGGTTTAACCGCTACGCGGTAAGATAACCCCAGCTTGGTTCTGTTGCTACAATAATTTATCGCCTACGGCGAAACGTATAATGTCAAAACATTGTCAATGATATTATGCTAAAGCCAAACGGGTTAAAGGATGTTGAATTCTAATATATCGACATATTTTGATAAGAGTGCTTCAGAGATAGAGAATTCCGTTTTGACATTAGCCCGTAGGGCTTAAACTATTGTAGCAGATATGATGGTCATAAAGGAAATAGCCCGTAGGGCTTCAATTATTGTAGAAGAAAACACCCTTTATGAATTCATACCTCGGAGAGGTTAAACATAGAATAATTAATAAAGAGTATTAAAATGAGGATTTTTATCAATGCCACTTGAAGATTTTTAATCCGACAAAGAAAAACAGGGCCCCTGTTGCTGTAAGGATCAAGATGGATAATGCTACTTCATTATATCCGGCGCCTTCATTGAAAATACTCCTGATACCATCTGTAAGCATAGTTAATGGAAGATTCTTAATTACCGGGAGACTCCAGGCGGGAAAATTCTGATAACTGAAAAATATTCCGGAAAGCACCATCATCGGAAATACAACAAAATTTATCAGACCGTTACCTACCTCAGTATTTGAAGTATGTGACGAAACAAGCACAGCTATTCCGGCGAATGCAATATTCCCTGCAAGAAACATTAAAATAAGGGCCGATATATTCCCCTGGATTGTCATTTTAAATGCAAAAAGTGCAAAAAGGAAGAGAACAAGCGATTCAATAAAATTCATTGTGATCCTTACTGATATAAGTGCAATCAGAAAATGAGATTTTTTCATTGGCGTTGCTACAAGTCGTCTTAGCAGCTTCTTAGATCTCTTTTCAATGATACCATAGCTTATTCCCCACATGCTTGACATCATGACACCCATGGCTATCAGTCCGGGTACAAGAAAATCAATATATCGCGTCCCGGTGACAGTGAGAGGTTTAATTTCTGAGTTATTTTGAACCGTCTGAATTGCTCCATTCCCTAAAATAGTACTGAGTTTAATATAAGTAAGTTGGGCATCGGGATTCATCGGATCGAAATGGTACTCAACCGAGTCGTTCTTTCCCAGCATGAGAACATTAATAGTACCTCTTTTAAGAAATCTTACTGCATCGGCCCATTTCATATTATAGAACAGGAAAATAGAATTTCCCAGTTTTTCATCTTTGATTATGTACTTCCATTTCCATGTAGTTGAATCCACTGAGAGATTCTTCTCGCAATTATGTTGCAGGAAGCCGTTAATCATTGAACTCTCTGAACTCACTGGGGATTTATCAGGTATGTTGATAATTGCAACTTTACGAATAACATCAGACTTCTTTGTAAAAGCAAGCCCCAGACCAAGCGACATAAGAATAGGGAAAAGTATTCCCCAGAACAAAACTCCTGGTTCCCTTATTATTTCACGGAATAGAGCAGATATCAGCTGCCATAGTTGTTTAAAACTGACCAATCTATTCATTAATCTTTCTTCCTGTTAGTGAAACAAACAGATCATCAAGTGTTTTACGGCGGCACTCCATATGTTTGATAGTTATATTCCTCGATTTCATAAAAGTCATAAAAGCAGGAAGCTCGGTTTCAAAATCAGAGAGGGTAACAAATCCTTTTTCACCAGTCTCGCCGGGATGAATAATAAATGCCAGATCGGATGAATTTAATTCCTCATAGATAAATGCGTGTTCAGCAGTGAATTCAACAACTTTCTCATCTGTATCTTCTTCAAGGAGTTGTTGTAAAGTACCTTCCTTTAATATTACCCCGTTATCCATTATTACAATATAGTCGCATAGGTTTTCAGCTTCTTCCATGTAATGAGTAGTAAGGATCATTGAAGTCTCTGAACCCGATTTAAGACTCCTGAGAATTTCCCATATCTCACGCCTGGCATTCGGGTCAAGACCTGTGGTCGGTTCATCGAGCAGTAGGATTGCAGGACTGTTTATCAGGGCAATTCCTATAGCCAGCCGCTGTCTTTGTCCTCCTGAAAGATTGACAACATACGATTTCCTTTTATCTTCAAGTCCGACAATATTAATTATCTCATTAACACGTTCTTTCCCGAGATTAAAAAACCCCGCAAAAAGCAGTAATGTTTCTGAGACCCTCAGTTTATCAATAAACCTGGTTTCCTGGAGGGAAAGCCCGATGATCTTATGAAGTTCATCTTCATTTCCCTTCCACTTTTTCCCCACAATGGTAATTTCTCCTTTATCGGGTTTTTGAATCCCTTCAATCATCTCGACCAGGGTTGTTTTACCGGCGCCATTCGGACCAAGAAGTGCAACAAATTGTCCTTTAGGTATTTTAAGATCAATACCTTTTACTGCCTGGACAGTTTTGAATGATTTCCAGACATTTTTTACCTCAATAACAGGATCAATATTCATTTGAAAACATCTGGTGTAATTTATAAGTTTTAATGCAGAAATTGTCATAGTTCGTCATATTTTGCTAACAATCTGGCTAAACTATATGTTCAACTGATTCAAATCATGCTACCAATCATACTTTAGCCGGAGTTCATATTCAGCTGATAATGAGGTTATTTTTAAAATATAAGATGTTAATCTCATTGTTAATTAAATAACAATGCAACTTTATATAAAATGGATAGTTATATATACAAAGATTTAAAACGACTATTATGAGAAATATGTTAAAATTGATGCTGTCGATAATAATTATTATTACGGCTTCGTGTACTAAAAAGAATTCAGATACCGGTACCGGCACAGGTATAGCCTTAACATTTAAAGCTGCAAAAACTGTTTCAGCTGCAGGATTGGCTTCTTCTTCCGCAGTAACAAAAAGTGTTGCTTTGGGAGGGTTTACTTTCAGTGAAGCTTTAATGGGTATTAAGGAAATTGAACTGAAGAGAAAAGAAGAACACTTCCGCGATTCTGCAATGGTTCATGATCCAATGAAGAAACACAAATTTTCTTTTGATGGGAAATACCTGATCGACCTGCTTGCTGGGACATCTACTCCCGATATCGGGTTTACTAATTTTGTCCCCGGGACATATAATAAATTTGAATCAGAGACTGCACGTCTGATTGATGGAGGAAAGTCGATTTCTGTAAAGGGAATTTATACTGATCCTTCTTCAAAAGCGTTCAATTTTAATTTTTCAACCAAAGGTGAGTTTGAATTTGAATTTGAAAGTGATTCCGGTTTTGTTCTTACTGAAGGGAAGATAATGGAAATGCTTATAAATATAAATTTAGCACAATTGTTTGCAACAGTTGATTTCACTAAGGGAACCGCTGATGCGTCTAATGTAATTATAATTAATGAGACAACTAATATGGAGCTGTTTAAAGTTGTTAAGCATAATATTCGTTCAACCGGTGAAATGCATGAAGATCACCAGATGGAGATGGAGCACAAACATGGTCATTAGAAGTTAAAAATTCTGATAGTATAAACCCGGAGAACATCCGGGTTTTTATTTTGTGCCGAAAAGTCTGTCGCCGGCATCACCCAGGCCCGGGACAATATATCCATTTTCATTAAGCTTCTCATCTAGTGCAGCAAGATAAATCTGTACATCCGGATGATCTTTCATAATTCGTTCCACTCCCTCAGGAGCGCCCACAACACAAACCAGTTTTATAGTTTTGGCGCCGTGGTCTTTCAACACCTGGATAGCATCAGTGGAACTTCCTCCGGTGGCAAGCATAGGATCGAGAACCATTACAATGGCATTGGGTAGATTGTCGGGGAATTTGGAATAATAAGTCATTGGCTTAAGAGTAACATGATCACGGTACATCCCAATATGGCCTATTCTTGCAGAAGGAATCAGGTTAGAGATTCCATCTACCATCCCTAATCCTGCTCTCAGAACAGGAACAAGAACGACATCCATTGCCAGTACCTGTGTGTTACATCTTCCAAGTGGAGTTTCTATTGTTATATTTTTTACCGGCAGATCGCGTGTTATCTCATAAGCCATCAATCCGGCAATCTCTTCAAGTGTTTCCCGAAAATCTTTAGTATCTGTTTCCTTACGCCGGAGGAGTGTAAGCTTGTGTGTTAAAAGCGGGTGTTTTAGAAGGTTAAACATAATTGTATCATTATATTTTTAAAACACACAAAGATAGAGGAAATATGAGCGGATTATGAAACTCGCCATGTTAACCATTCATTGTGATAAAGTTACGATTGTATCCGATATAAATCAAATAGTTATCACATCCATAAATACTACGGATTCAATTTTATTTCAGCCATTTCTCAACAGCCTCAGGACTCAATCCTGACAATCCGAGTTTATTTTTCTTGTTAAAACCATTCAGGTCGTTGGCAAGCTTCCCGGCTTTCTCTACTTCCATTAGCTTTGTCAATGTTGTAAAACCCAGTTTTTTCAGAGGGTCTACCCATTCTGCTGGGATTCCTTTTTCAATATATTTTTCCTCATGGTCAGACGCTGATTTCTTTTCCGGCTTCATTTGAGGAAATAACAAAACATCCTGTATTGATGGCTGATTGGTGAGAATCATTGTCAGTCTGTCGATCCCAATTCCCATTCCTGAAGTAGGAGGCATACCATATTCAAGAGCTCTTATGAAATCGAGGTCGATGAACATTGCCTCATCATCTCCTTTCTCGGATAATCTGAGCTGGTCCTGAAACCTTTCCATCTGATCGATCGGATCATTTAATTCGGAATAGGCATTGGCGATCTCCTTACCATTAATCATAAGTTCAAACCTTTCTGTAACGCCCGGTTTGCTACGATGCATCTTGGTGAGAGGAGATGTTTCTGTAGGATAATCAATTATGAAAGTAGGTTGAATGTAATTATGTTCACATTTTGCACTGAATAACTCATCGATAAGTTTCCCTTTTCCCATTGATGCTGTATTTGGAACATCAAGTTTATCACAAACGCCTCTGAGTCCGGGTTCATCCATCCCGGATATATCAATACCGGTATTCTCCAATATTGCATCGGTCATACTTATCCTTTTATACGGTGGATTCAGGTTGATGAGTTTATCTCCATATATAATTTCAGTTTTTCCATGAAGATCGAGGGCAGCTTTTTTTACCAGCTCTTCAGTGAAAACCATCATCCAGTTATAATCCTTATATGCTATATAAATCTCCATTACGGTAAACTCAGGATTATGTGTGCGGTCCATTCCTTCATTACGGAAGTCTTTTGCAAACTCATAGACACCTTCAAAACCACCGACAATAAGCCGTTTAAGATAAAGTTCATTTGCAACTCTCAGATAGAGAGGCATGTCGAGAGCATTATGATGAGTAATAAAGGGTTTTGCTGCAGCACCTCCGGGAATAGGTTGAAGAACAGGGGTTTCTACTTCAAGATAACCTTTTGAGTTAAACAACTCTCGCATAGACTGGATTATCTGAGTCCTTTTCCTGAACACATCGCGTACCTGAGGATTAATAATGAGATCGACATAACGCTGACGGTAACGCATCTCCGGGTCAGTAACTGCATCAAATAAAACTCCATCTTTCTCCTTGACTATCGGCAGCGGCCGGATCGATTTACTGAGAATTGTAAATTCATCGACATGAACGGTTGTTTCTCCCATCTGGGTTTTAAAAACATGACCTTTCACTCCGATAATATCACCAATGTCGAGAAGTCGCTTAAAAACAGTATTATACATCATTTTATCTTCACCGGGACTAACATCATCCCTACGAATATAGATCTGAATCCTGCCCGAAGAGTCCATCAATTCTGCAAATGAAGCATTCCCCATAATCCGTCGCCCCATTATCCTTCCGGCCAGGCAAACATCCTGGAAATTGTTTTTTTCAGGGCTGTAATTGTCCATAATATCATGTGCAAAAACAGTTGTCTTATATTCAGCAGCAGGATAAGGATTGATGCCAAGTTTTCTTAGCTCATCGAGAGACGCTCTTCTGATTTGTTCCTGTTCACTTAAATTCATATTGCTCATTCTGATTTGAAAATTTGCATAAAGATAGTCACAAACATGTTTAATTAATAAAAAGATACTCAGCCTTTTAATGCTTTTATCTCGATTGCGAATTTATCGCGAATAATTCTGGTTACCTTTCCCGGAATTCCATCTCCAAGAGTGTTTCCACCCAGTTCTATCACAGGAGTAACTTCCAGGGATGTATTAGTTATAAAAGCCTCCTGAATAAATCTGATCCTGTTCTCCTGTAAAGCTTCCTCTCTGATTTTAATTCCGGACTCTTGAGCGATTCTTAAAATATTCTTCCTTGTAACTCCGGAAAGCACATCGTTCGATTCAGGATGTGTAAAAAGTGTCCCATCAATCACAAAGAAGATATTTGAATGTGACCCCTCTGTAATGATTCCGTTTCTAACGAAAATGCATTCATTCAATCCGTTTTCGCGGGCTTCCTGAAAACTCATTGTATTGGGAAGTAGCGCCACAGATTTGATATCGCATCTGCTCCACCTGATATCTTCTTTTAACATCACTTTTATGCCGGTTTCCTTTAATTGACTTTCAGGCTCAAAACTCCATGCGTAGGCATAAGATGTAGGTGAAACTTCAGGTGTTGGAAAATAATGAGTGCGTCTGGCTGCACCTCTTGTTACCTGAAGATACACCATTGCCGGTTGGTTTTCAAGTTTGTTAACTTTTATAAGTTCAGTGGCAATAGTCGGAAACGAATCTGCATCGGGCCAGTTAATTCTCAATTCCCGGAGACTTCTTTTCAGACGTGTTACATGGCTGTTCGTGTCATAAAAAAACCCTTCATACCATCTTATAACCTCATAGACACCATCAGCAAAAAGAAATCCCCGATCATCAGGACTGATTTTTATTTCATCTTTTGGGAGAAATTTCCCGTTGAAGTATGCTGTTTCCATTATTTTCTTGGTTCAATTACTTTCGTTTTATAATCAATTGCAGACCTTGCTTCCTCCGGCGATGTTGCATTCCCGCAAGCTGCCTGGACAAATAAGGAAGCGCCTAGTACTGTCGTTTCTTTATGATCGATTATTTTAAGAGGAACACCGGCATAGTCGGCTCTTAACTGGTTCCATAGCCTGTTTTTTGATCCGCCACCTACACAAAGAATACTTTCAGCTTTAAACCCACCGGCATTTTCAAGAGCTCTTTTTCCTTCTGCAAGTCTAGCAGAAAGCGCTTCAAGTATTGCGCGGAATATTTCGTCACGGGTCGATTCCATATTAAGACCGAGTATCTGTCCACCCGGTTTGCCTTTTAGCTCTTCATAAAATTTTGGGATAACTTTTACTCCATTGCAGCCTGATGGCACCTTTTCTGCACCTGAAATCATAACATCATAAACATCATCTTTGATGTCGCTGTACAAGCTTCTTTTGGCCCATTCAAGAATACCTGATGCAATCCATTGGTTACCTATATTATACAAGCCCGGTCTTGAGTCAAGTTCAGTTGTTATGTCGCTGACCAGCTGTTCTTTTCCGGATATGTATTCTTCTGATCTCACCATCAATACTTCCCAGGTTCCCGAGCTGAGAACTGGTTGATTCTTTTCAGCTCCCGATCCGAAAATTGCAAATTGAGTATCATGACCCGTTGCGACAACGGGAATTCCCTCCGGAAGTGAAGTCTCGGCAGAAGCTCTGGAATTAACTTTTCCTGTAATCGTTCCAGCCTCTACAGGAAGAGTCATCTTTTCAAAGGGGAATTTGATTTTATCAAGAATATTTTTGGAAAAACTACGTGTATTGAGACTTGTCAACATTGATGTACCAGCCATAGAAGTATCATTTACCATATTTCCCGTTAGAAGAAATGAGAATACTGACGGCATGAAAAGAAATGAAGAACTCTTCCCGACAATCTCCGGCTTATGTTCGGTAAACCATATAAGTTTATTGATCGTATTGAATGAGAAAGGAAGAACCCCACTCTCATAATATAGCTCATTTAGAGGCAAGTATTTTTCTATATCTGACATAATAGGATTAGTCCTCTCGCACTGCCATGAGATTACCGGGTAGAGCATTTTCCCGGATTTGTCAAATAGAGTTCCATCTACACCAAAAGTAGTGACAGTAACACCCACAATATGATTAACATTAATGTGACTGACAACTTTTTGTGATGCACGGCACATTTTGGCCCAGATCTCTTTTACATCCCAAATTCTGTATGATGGGTAATACGGATCAGGACTTGTATTATTAGGAAATGATTCCGATGCCAGAATTTCACCTTTACTGTTGATTGCTATAACTCTTACATTTGTTGCACCACAGTCGAAAACAATCACGATATCACCTTTTGGCATTTGTAAAGAGTTAATCTCAAACGAATTAAAGAGGTATTGACTTTATTTTACTTTGAAAACCGGTATGCACAGCTTAAAAGGTACTGGATTATCACAGTCCTTTTAAAAAAGCCATTGAAGACCCCGCGATAATTAAAACGAGAATATACAATGAAAGAATAATAATAAAAAGAATCCCGATATAAGCAAAAAAGGCTTTTAAATTCTTAACAGCCTTATGAAATGCCAGCTTATCAAGGTTTTGTATTGCACGTGATGTTTGTTTTGAAAAACGGAATAAGAATAGAACAGGGAAGAAGTATACCAGCCCCAGAAAGAGAACAGGTATGAACATAAGAGAATCAGGAATTCCCAAACCTTTTTCTCCGGTACTAAACGCAGTCATAAAAGTTCCTGCCATTAATCCTATTACAACAATCAGTCCCAGAAATATGAAACCGATAATGGCCAGGAACATTGCCCATTTTCTTGCGGTATTCAGATGTTTCAGGGTATCCTGATCTATTTCTATTTTCCTGTTTTCAAGAGGCGCTTCCATATTTACGAATGTTAATTATTTATATAGCGCCCCATAGGTCTCACATGCTCTGTAATCAGATCCTTCTTTATCCATACCAAACGCATTCCATGAACTTGGACGGAACACCTTTTCCTCTCCCACATTATGCATGCAGACTGGTATTCTCAGGATTGAAGCAAGAGTGATCAGATCAGCTCCGATATGTCCATAACTCGATGCACTGTGATTTGCACCCCAGTTTGACATTACAGAATATACATCTGTGAATGGTCCTTTACCAGTGAGTCTGGGAGCAAACCATGTTGAGGGCCATGTAGGATCTGTCCGGTCAGTGAGTATTTTATTCATCTTATCCGGAAGTTCAACGGTCCAGCCTTCTGCGAGCTGGAGGACTGGTCCCAGTCCTTTTACCAGGTTGACTCTCGATATTGTGATTGGCATAGTGCCTTTTGTATCAAATTGAGAAGAGAATCCACCTCCCCTGAAGTACCCGGTATTAGCTGGCGGCCATTGAGTTGCTTCAAGACATGCAGCAGCATCTTTTCCTGTAATTTCCCAGAATGGTTTAATGACAGATTCTTTCTTATTTGTTTGTCTGCCTGAAAAATCGAGCGCTGAAGCTCCTGAGTTGATAAGATGAATGACTCCGTTTGAAGCAAGACCCTCAGGTTTCATTTTAGTAACTCTCTTGATTGCTTCGGGGCTCCAGTATGTGCGTATATCTGAAAACATCTGAGCCGTATTTGTCAGAAGATATCCAAATAGCATAGGCACTCCATTCATGGCATCGTTCTCTGTTGCAACCAGATATGGAGGTCTGATGCCGTTCCAGTCAAATGATGAGCAGAGAATTGCTTCAAGAAAATCTCCGTTTGGCATGTGATCAGTCCATTGCCGCTGACCCTGGAAGCCTGAAAGTATTGCATTATGACCAAGCGCTTCTTCTCCGAACCCTAGTTTTTTAAGTTTTGGATTGCCAACCATCAGATCGCGGGCAATGAGCGTCATTTTTACTACAGTTTCCCATTCCTTATCCTTTTCTTTTCTCGTCTTTGGAGAAGGATTAAAATCTTTCCCCTCTTTGCAGTTTTTCTTTGTCCATTCGAGGGCTTTTATAAATTCATCTTTATCAAAGATCTCTTCGTTTAACCGGCGGTTAAATTCACTCATATCGACATACTCATTGCGCATTCCAAGATATTCCTGGAAAAAATCTTCACGCACAATTGATCCGGCTATTCCCATTGAAACTGAACCCATGGAAAGATATGATTTACCCTTAATCAATGATACAGCAAGTCCTGCACGAACGAATCTCAGAACTTTTTCACTCACATCTTCCGGTATTGACTGGTCGCCTGAATCCTGCACATCGCGTCCGTAAATCCCGAAAGCAGGCAGCCCTTTCATAGCGTGTCCTGCCAGCGCTGCAGCAAGATAAACAGCGCCTGGTCTCTCAGTTCCGTTAAATCCCCAGATAGCTTTTGGAATATCACTATTCATATCTATTGTCTCACTTCCATAACACCAGCATGGAGTAACAGTTAAGCTTACGCCAACCCCATTCTTACTGAATTTTTCAGCACACATTGCCGCTTCTGCAACACCTCCTATACACGTATCAGCAATAATAGTCTCAACAGGTTTGCCATTAGGATATTTCAGATTTGATGAAAGAAGTTTTGCGGCATTCTTTGCCATATTCATTGTCTGGGCCTCAAGTGATTCCCTTACTCCACGCATCCTGCCATCGATTACAGGACGTATTCCGACTTTCGGGTAGTCACCAATAACTGTCTGATAGTTTTGGTTTACCTTTAACTCATTATTAGCCATTTGATTTAATATTTAGTAAGTTTTAAATTCAAATTGAAGTTTAACAAATATAAGTTTTTTTCACAACAAATATTTTAAAAATAGCGCTAAGGCGAGTTTGTAAATCTTTAAAATTTCTGCATCAATCTGCGAGATCAGGGGGAGATATGAGCAGATTATAATAACTTTGCTACCCTGAAAAAAGTTCATAAATGCAAAAAAGAAAACGTTTACCCGGCTGGCTGAAAATGCAGAGAGCCAGCGGAGAAACCTATTCAATGGTTAAACATATAGTAGTTGATAATCATCTTCAAACTATCTGTACCAGCGGAAACTGTCCGAATATCGGTGAGTGCTGGAATAAGGGCACTGCTACTTTTATGATACTTGGTGATATCTGCACAAGAGCATGTAAATTTTGTGCTACAAAAACAGGAAGACCTCTTCCTCCTGATCAAAATGAACCAGACAGACTTGCTGAATCAATCAAAACGATGAGGCTTAAGCATTGTGTTATCACCTCTGTCGACCGCGATGACCTCTCGGATGGAGGCGCTTCCTTCTGGGCAAACACGATAAGAAGGATAAAAGAAGTGAATCCTGCAACAACAATGGAAACCCTGATTCCTGATTTTGACGCCAATACTGAATCGATCCAAATGATAATTGATGCAGGACCTGAGGTGATATCTCATAATGTTGAAACCGTAAAACGTCTCACCCCTGTTATCCGTTCAAAAGCAAAATATGAAAGAAGTCTTGACGTTTTAAGATATATCTCGGGTAAAGGAAAAACTGCGAAATCCGGATTTATGTTAGGTCTGGGAGAAAGCGAAGCTGAAATCATTCAGACAATAGGCGATATTTATTTATCCGGTTGCAAAATTCTGACTATCGGTCAGTATCTTCAGCCGGGATCTGAATACATGGAAGCAGTAGAATTTATTCCACCGGAAAAATTTGAAGAATACAGGGTTATTGCTCTTGGACTTGGCTTTTCTTATGTAGAAAGCAGTCCCCTGGTTCGTTCCTCTTTTCATGCAGAAAATCATGTAAAAGCTCAATAAATTTAATTATATTAGCATCACTTAAAGAAGAAATTAAAAATTGAGCTATAGCGTTATATACAAGGATATTGGTCAAAAAGATTATAAAGAGACCTGGGACTATCAGACCGATATCTTTAACATACTGGTTGACAGCAAAAAACCGGCATCCGTTTCGGGAGAATCAGACCAATACACGCTCCCCGGAACGCTGATTTTTGTAGAGCATCCTCATGTTTATACGCTGGGTAAAAGTGGATCGGAAAATAATCTGCTTCTCGACTTAATACAACTTAAGGCAAAAGATGCATCATTCTATAGGACAGACAGGGGAGGAGATATTACCTATCATGGCCCCGGACAAATTGTAGGTTATCCGATTTTTGATCTTGATATAATTAAGATTGGCCTTAGGGAGTATATTTACAGGCTCGAAGAGGCAATCATACGAACAGTTAATGAATTTGGTTTAACTGCTTCAAGACTAGACGGAGGAACAGGGGTATGGCTTGACCCTGAAATAGCCGGGAAGGCAAGGAAGATTTGTGCTATCGGAGTCAAAGCAAGTAAATATGTAACTATGCATGGTTTTGCTTTCAATGTCAATACCGACCTTACGTACTTTAATAATATCAACCCTTGCGGCTTTACTGATAAAGGGGTTACATCACTACTGAAAGAGTTGGGAGCCAGACAGGATTTTGAATCTGTTAAAGACAAAGTGAAAAGGAACCTGCAGGTAGTTTTTGATTTAAAATGGATTAAGGAGTAGAAAGATGGAAAAAAGATGGGTTGTGAAAGAAAAAGGAGATACTGCAGTTGTAAAGCAGCTTGCAAAGGTACTGGGTGTATCGGAATCTCTGGCGAATCTGATGGCTCAGCGTAATATATCATCTGCTGATGAAGCAACCGCTTTCTTCAACCCCAGTCTCGATTTTCTTCATGATCCTTTTCTGATGAAAGACATGAATATTGCCGTTGACAGGATCTCCACTGCTATTAAAAAAAATGAAAGGATACTTGTTTATGGAGATTATGATGTAGATGGGACTACTGCTGTTGCCCTGATGTATTCATTTCTGAAAGATCAGTATTCAAATGTAGAATATTATATACCCGACAGATACAAAGAGGGTTATGGTGTATCTATTCAGGGTCTTGATTATGCATTCCAGAATAACTGCAAGGTAGTAATCACTCTCGATTGCGGTATCAAGGCAGTTGAAAAAGTAAAATATGCCCGAACAAAAGGACTTGATGTCATTATCTGTGATCATCATTACCCGGGAGATGAAATACCCAAAGCCTTAGCAGTGCTTGATCCAAAACAGCCATCCTGCAGTTACCCCTATAAAGACTTATCAGGATGCGGTGTAGGATTCAAACTGGTTCAGGCTTACTCAAGAGTGCACGGCATTCCATTCAGTAAAATAGCCCCCTATCTTGATCTTGTTGCTGTCAGTATTGCATCGGATATTGTACCCATTACCGGCGAAAACAGAGTAATGGCATATTTTGGTCTTAAAAGATTAAATGAAGCTCCATGTACCGGACTGAGAGAGATAATCCGCGAATCGGAAGTAACAAGGGCTCTTACAATTGAAGACGTAGTTTTTAAAATTGGTCCAAGAATAAACGCTGCCGGGAGAATGGAGACGGGTAGCAAAGCTGTTGATCTTCTTGTATCAAGTGATACCAGGCTTGCTATTGGAATAAGTAAGGAGATCAATAATTTCAATATAGAACGACGCAGTATTGATCGTATTATAACTACAGAAGCAATGCGGATGATTGCCGAAGATCAGAGAAAAGTTAATTTCAGAACAACCGTGCTTTATAATCCAACCTGGAAGAAAGGTGTGATTGGAATTGTTGCTTCAAGATTAATTGAGACATATTACCGGCCAACTGTGATCCTTACTGAATCAAATGGCTTTGCCACAGGTTCCGCCAGATCTGTTCATGGATATGATCTTTACCAGGCAATTGAATCCTGCAGCGATCTTCTTGAGAGTTTCGGCGGACACATGTATGCCGCAGGTCTGACTTTGAAAAAAGAAAATATACTTCCATTCATGGAGAGATTTGAACAATATGTTAATAGCACAATCACTGAAGAACAACTGGTTCCACGTATTTTTATTGATACAGAACTCACATTTTCTGAAATTAATGATGAGTTTTTTAAAACCATGAGCCAGTTTCAGCCATTTGGACCCGAAAACATGTCGCCGGTCTTCGTTTCCAGGAATGTATTTGATACCGGATCAGGCCGTATGGTTGGATCGAGCGGCGAACACCTTAAATTAGATCTTTGTCAGGAATCGACCGGGCAAAAAAGCTTCTCTGCTATAGCATTCAGTCAGGCCAACCATTTTGAGTACATAAAAGGTGGAAATCCATTTGATATTTGTTATTCGCTGGAGATGAATGAGTTCAGAGGAAACAGAAACCTTCAGCTTAATGTCAGGGATATTAAGACTCCTGTGAACATATAGGAAACTGGTTTTAAAACCAAACCCTGAATTGCATTTTAACTTCATCGGTGTTTTCCGCAGACATTCCATTCGTAATCAATGAATTCATCCCATACTTTATTCTCAACTCTGCAAAATCACGGATCTTCCATCTTACCATTATATAGCTCCGGCTTCCTTCACCGGCTAATGCAGGTATGCTAAAACTGTACAGAAGATCATTTTCGTATGTGTAAATTCTGGCGGCCCAGTCGTCAGTATTGAAAAGGCAATATCTGGCCCATAAAGTGATTGGAACTCTTTTGAAACCATAATTTATTTCCTGAAAGAGCAGAATTCCTCTGCTTCCTGAAGGATCGACAATCTTATAATCGATCCGGATTCCTAAATTCAGATTATCAAGTACGGAATAACGGGAAGATGCTTTTAAACTTCTGGTAATAACTTCATCCTGAATGGGTATCCCTGCTTTTTCAGAATTATCAACCATTGATAGCCGATAATTATATGAAGCATCCAATGTGAGTTTTTCTGAAGGTAAAAATCGAACTTTTACTTCCTGCTTTAGCCCCCGGGAAGGAGCGCTGCAACGGTATTTTAACCAGGGGAAAGACTGAATTGCACAACCTCCGCTTATAAAGAGATGTTTAGCAGCTTCAAATGAGAAATTTCCGAGAACACCCTTTTCATTTGAGGTTTTTGTACCGGTTCCTGGTCCGTTTCCATAGAAAGTGGCATACCCCGGATTATAGTTTCTGAATAAGAAATTAATAGTTAGCCGGTCAGACGGTCTGAAAGAAATTCCTTGTATGAGAGCATACTTTTTATTATCAATTGCTGACAACTCACCAAAGAGCAAAATATTTTTAATCAAACTGTTATAATAAATCGAATAGAGACTATTCTTTTCCCCCGTAAAATCAAATATCTTCCCCGGATCATTCCCTGTAAGCATCATGGGAAGTGAAAATCTGTTTTCCGACCATACAAGACCAACTTTCAGGTTATTCATGTTGTATGAAATGTTTATACAATATGCCGTAAGTGAAATAGCATCTTTTTTTTGCAAAGTGGAAGGTGTATTGTGTATTCCAGCCAGATATAAATTTTCAATGTACTCATACGGAGAGACTGAGGATGAGGCAAGAGTGGCATCTAAGTAGTTTTTTGAAAAAAATAAGTTTAATTCAAGATTCTTTACGGAAAAATCAGCCGCAACACCTCTGAAAAACTTGTTCTCTTCAGTTGATGTATAAGGCTTAATCTCGTCACTGGCTGACATATATCCAGGTGCTGTTAGTGAAATACCCCTGTGCATTCCGGTATTAATATTGGTGCCCTGACCAAACCGGGCTGAAAAGTCGCC
>JANYIW010000352.1 GCA_025358645.1 Bacteroidales bacterium | reverse complement strand
TTTCTTTTCTTTCTTTTTGATTATTTGTGCCGGTCATGATTATTCCTTAAATTTTATTTATTATGCTATTGATTCATTAAATTTTCGTTGTTGATTATATTTTTATTGGTTATTCTTGTTTAGTTATTGGTCATTAGAAATAGATGGTTTTTATAATAATGATGATTTTGTTAATAGAATTAATCGTTTTTTAGAAAATATTAATTAATGCCAAAGGTGAAAAATGAAAAAATACATGTTGAATGTTGAATATTTTAAGAGGTTTTTATTTAGTCTATTATTACAATAGTTCGGTAAATTTTAATATAAATATCTGAATATCAGTAAAATAAATCAAAAATAAGCGTGAAAAAATTTGGTTAAAACCTTAGAAATCAGTAACTTAAAAGATTATTCCATAATTTTTTAGTTATGATTCCTAAGGTTAAGAGTTTGATTATCAACACATTAAAAAATAAGGTTTTTAACAAGTTGAATAAATCTCGCAAAGACTTTATTATTAGCGTTCTTTGGCATATTTTGAGTATCAAAGGTAGGATAAATTTCTTGCAACTTGGAAGGTTTAGCCCTCTTTGTGAGCAAACCTATCGAAATCAGTTTGAGAAAGAATTTGATTTCCTCTCCTTTAATAAGCAGTTGATCAATCAAACATTCTCCAGTGAATGCGCTATTGCATTAGACCCAAGTTATATTCCCAAAGCTGGCAAGGCTACTTACGGCCGGGGAAGATATTGGTCAGGAGTTGCCGGCGCAGCAAAATGGGGATTGGATTTATGTGGTTTTGCTGTTGTTGATATTGTCAATAACACGGCATTGCATTTAAAAGCCTGGCAAACCCCTCCTGCAGTTGAATTGGCTGAAAGAGGATTAACCCTGTTGAGTTACTATGCAAGTCTGGTAACAAGCAATTCCGCATCGTTCAAAGAGTATTCCAACTATGTATTGGCCGATGCCTATTTCGCTAAAAGACCTTTTGTCGATGCAGTTCTCTCCACAGGAATGCACTTTATTAGCCGATTAAGGGATGACAGCGTATTAAAGTACCGATTCACTGGTGAACCAACAGGAAAAAAAGGAGCGCCAAAGAAGTTTTCCGGTTTGGTGGATGTTAACAACTTTGATCCCAATCAATTTTCTTCAGATCTGTCCAACGAAGAGATTACGGTCTATTCGGCAGTTGTTTACTCGAAGGCATTCAAAATGGACATCAAGTTGGCAATTGCCATATTTTACAAAAATGGAACAGAAACAGCCAGAAAGATGTATTTTTCAACTGATTTAAAGCAAGCCGGAGAAAAGATTGTTGGCTACTATCAGGCACGGTTCCAGATTGAATTTTTGTATCGCGATGCCAAGCAGCATACTGGTTTGACAAACTGCCAGGCAAGAGGTAAGAATAAACTGGATTTTCACTTCAATGCAGCACTAACAGCCGTAAATCTGGCAAAACATGACTGGTTAACCACAAAAGGAAACGAGGCCAAACCATTCTCAATGTCAGACTACAAAACACTGTACAACAACACTTTGATGCTCGAACGATTTATGTGCATGTTTGCTATCAACCCAAACACGCCAAAAAATCAGAAAATTTTCAAAGAACTATTGATTTATGGCAGAATTGCCGCTTAAAATTTAACGAACTATTGTAATGTCTATGGTAGTTTAATTCATCGATAATGGATTTACTAATGTCAATAAAAACCACTTCATATCCGCCTTTGCTGAAAAGTTGTCCGATAAAGGATCTTCCAATTTTCCCGGCACCAAATAAAACCAGTTTGTTTTGCTGTATAGTTTCCATTTAATTCCCGATCTGCTGGAGATATTCTTTTTGTAATTCGGCAACTCTCATTCTTTTGTCTCCAGGTTGTTTTTCGAGGTAAGTTCCTCCAAAAATGTAACAAATAAATCCACCGGAAGCAACTCCCCACGAAATGGCCTCGAATAAATCAATTGGTATAAGCGTTTAGACCGCCCTTATTTTTAAATATGCTACCTTCGTTGCCAAGATTGGTATTCCCTACAGCAAGCAGTCTGGCTGCATTGGCGCCAAGTCCATGATTATAGGTGTAAGTACTACCTAAAGTGTACATATCACGGCCAGGATAATAATTTAACAAACCTTCCTCTGTGTTGGTTATGGCCCAATTGGATTTGACTTTCAAATAATTGACGAAAGAATTGCCTCTCATAAAATCTTCTTCAGTCAAAATCCAGGCTAAACCGACACCAGGAGAAAAGGCTC
>JANYIW010000292.1 GCA_025358645.1 Bacteroidales bacterium | reverse complement strand
GATATGAAACCTTCAGTGATGACAGGTCTGCATTTGGCAGGGACATCTTGAAACAATTACCCGAAGCAGATATATATCACTTTCATTCACCAATGGGTTTTGTTGATATGCCTTCATTTTTCAGAAATATTAATAAACCTGTTGTTTGGACCCTGCATGATATGAATCCTTTTACAGGAGGATGTCACTATACATCAGGATGCACGAATTACGCCTCCGGTTGTGGAAATTGTCCTCAACTGAATTCAAAATCTGCGTATGACCTTTCATTTCAGATTATAAGGAGAAAAATTGATTATACCCGGAGACAGCATCTTTATATAGCATCAAACAGCAGCTGGTTGAAAGGTATTGCTTTAAAAAGCAGGATATTCAGGGAGGCTCAGATTGAAACAGTTAACCTGGGTATAGATACTGATATTTATAAACCAAGAGAGAAGGATCCGATCAGGAGAGCCTTTAATATCCCGCCTCAGAAGAAGATCATTGTCTTCGGAGCTATGGATAATAAAAACAAAAGGAAAGGGTTTTCAGAACTATCAAAAGCTTTGACTATACTTTCTGGGATTGAACCTGATATTTTTCTTCTGACGTTTGGCAGTGGTGACATTGTTTCGGGAACAGATCTTCCTAATACTAATCTCGGACATATTGAAAGTGATTTTATCTTATCACTTGTTTATAATGCAGCTGATGTATTTGTAATTTCATCACTGGAAGAAGCGTTTGGTCAGACAGCTCTTGAAGCTATGTCGTGCGGAATACCGGTAGCAGGATTCGATTCCGGAGGTATTTCAGACATTGTCGATAGCGGGATAACCGGTTACCTTACTGATACAGGAAACATAAAAGGCTTAGCGGAATCAATTGACCGGATACTTAAATTACCTGATAAAGAGTATTTTAAAATGGCAACTAATTGCAGGGAAAAAGTACTATCCGGCTTCACTCTGTCTCAGCAGGCAGAGAAGTATATTAAAGTATATTCTCAACTGCTTAATTAATTACTGCCTCTAATTGTAGATTTTTCATGCAGAAAGCTTTATTTCTGGCTAAACTCTTAAGGAAATTTAAATTTATCCAGCATGGATATCCGGGGATAATAAATTTCAGACTAAAGAAAAAGGTAAACAATTTAAAATTTAAGATACCGATAATAAACAATATCGGATGGAATAATATTTTCGATAATGAGCCCTGGATGGGCCAGTTACTTGAAAAATTGATTTCAGAAAGAAAGGGGGCTTTTATTGATGTGGGCGCTAATATAGGGCAGACACTTCTTAAATTAAAGAGTATAGCGCCTGAAGCATTATATTATGGTTTTGAGGCAAATCCAGTCTGCGTGTTCTATCTTAATGAGCTTATAAAGGCAAATAATTTTTCAGGCGCTTCAATTCTTCCGGTTGGTTTATCAGATGCAACCGGATTGGCATCGCTTAATTTTTTCAGTAAATACTCTGATGATGCAACTGCCTCAGTTCTCAATCAGATAAGGCCCGATTCGATCATTGAAAAAAAGGAGTTTGTTTATCTGACCCGCCTTGACGAACTGAATCAAAATTTGACAGACAATATTTCAATTTTGAAGATAGACGTGGAAGGCGCTGAACTTGAGGTTTTAAAAGGGGCCATTTCAACTATTAAGAATCATCATCCGATAATTATCATTGAAATTTTACCGGTTTACTCAATCTCGAATACCTGGAGACTCGAAAGACAGAATGAGTTAGAGAGACTTATTCAATCGCTAAACTATAAGAAGATCAGAATTGTTAAAGACAATAAAAACAATCTCATATCATTGAGTAATATAGACAACATAGGTGTTAACTCGAATATTATTGAAAGAGATTATTTATTGATTCCTGATGGAATCAGCCTGAAACTCTGAAGTTTTTTCAAGGTTGCAAAACATGAAATGTCCTTATTTGTACCTAAAGAGAATTTAGTGTTTAAGAAGGTATTTTTATTTGTTGTTACACTATTTATAACACTTCTGTTAGTAAATCCATTCGGATTACTGATAGAAAAATCCGAAACCCAGGTTTACAGAAGGATTATCGGGAAACAAAAACAGCATATTGACCTTGATTCAGCAGGTATCCCAATTATGGAATATGGAGGTAATCTGGGGAAACAGTATAATATTGTTACAGTTGCGGAATATGCCATTGATTTGTCGAAGCAGACTGATGCTTTAAAGGGAACTCAATTTTATGATTGTATTAACTGGTTAATTCGTAACAGTGAATTTTTAAATGATAGCTCCATAATTTATTTTAATCATTATTCATGGTCCGGGTACAAAATGTCCCCTCCCTGGCGATCAGCCATGAACCAGGGAAGAGCAATACAGGCATTTATTAAAGCATATGAGTTAAGCAGTGATACACTATATCTGAATCTGGCCAGAAGATCAATGAATACGTTATATACTGAAGTTAAAGACGGAGGGGTGACGTATATCGACAGTAGCGGATACTGGTATGAAGAATATGCTGATGACAATGTTCCTCAGTCGAGGGTATTAAATGGGATGATAGTAGTATTGCAGGCACTGTCAGATTTTCATAAGGTAACAAATGACCCCGGATCTCTTTTCTTGTTCACAAAAGGAGTAAACGCTGTAAAAAGCTCTCTCCATTTGTATGACAACAAAGGACATTCAAACTATGATGTGCTAGGTAAACCTGCCAGCCCATGGTATCATAACTTTCATATCGAACTTATGGATTTTATGTACACAGAAACTCATGATCCTGTTTTTAATGACTACAAACAAAAATGGCTTTTGTATAAAGAACCATCTTATCTTGCTGCCCTCATCCATAAACCCACCAGGATAGGTGTGTTTGTAGTGTTCACTCTGTTTGTTAGTGTGCTATTAATTGTATCTATCCCAGGTTATTTTATCTGGTTTAGGAAGGAGCTGGAAAGGCGAAGAACTCTAAACATGAAACACGAAATGCGAGACACTTGAGGCTTGCGGTATGCAGGAAATCATCTTGCATCGTTTTTGCCCTGCGCCCTGCGCTCTGTGCTCTGAGCTTCTTTACTTTAATCTTTTTCCTTTTATCTTTTGTCTTTCA
>JANYIW010000257.1 GCA_025358645.1 Bacteroidales bacterium | reverse complement strand
ATTAATAAAACAACGTACTGTAATATGAATTCATGGAAGAGCTTATACAGAGAAAAGATGGTTTTTGCACCCGGATGCGCATTAGTGTTATAAAAAGTACTTGTTGTGGTGATACATTCTATGGGACTTTACCAACAGATAGAGTTAAGGAACTAATGATAAAAAGAGCCTCCGAAATGCCTATGGATGATGTTGTCGTTTATTGTATATCCTGCATTAAATCAGTCTATAATGGAGGCAAAAAGCCACGATATCTAATTGACCTTCTGTTTGATGAAGAAACAGTTCCAGGGACATATCAACCTGATGAGTGGCATAAGGAACTAAAAGAATATATTGAACTGCACTGAAAACGACAACAGCTTAACCTTTTTCCGCTACAAGGTAAAAACATTGAACTTAGTTTTAACGGCGATCGCATTAGCAGCGATGGTGGGTTATTAATTGACTTTATAGGCCTTGTTGTTTTGTTTATCCTAATTTCGGGTTTTATAGTGTGGTTTAAAAATGCTGTCAATGTTATCCCTGGAATGTACTCTACAGATGAAGAGAAAGATCAGTAAATAATTCTTTGAGAACAAGCGCTTCATTATGCTCTTCATCTTTTGAACCATAAACTAATGTTACCATACCTTTCTTCATCTGATCTTTCAAAAGCGACATCTGTTCTTCGTTCTTTTTGAGTTCATAGTGATAACGTTTCCCGAACTCTAACCATTTATCGGGGTCGTGCCCAAACCATTTCCGAAGGTCAGTACTAGGAGCGATATCCTTCAACCATAAATCAATGCTGGCTTTTTCTTTTGTTAATCCTCTTGGCCAAAGTCTGTCCACAAGGATACGGACGCCGTCTTCCTTATCCGGCTTTTCATACGCTCTTTTGATTTTGATTTTGATTTTCAAATTATGCTTCGAGTTATATTTGTGGGGCATGACATTACTCAGAGTATTTTATAACCTCCACAGGGCAACTTTCTGCAGCTTCCTTTATTTTATCCTCATAATCAGCATAATTAACGCCTTCAATCACGTTAGCAATGTCTTTAAGTATAAATACTTCAGGACAAATTTCTTCGCACAAGCCGCATGCTGTGCAATCTTCCTCTATCCAAACTTTTTTTATTTCCATGAGTATCTGTTTTAATTTAACCTAAGAACCTTTTAACAGCCCTCTGGGAAACAATTTTACTACCCTCTTTGTTCGTCATTTTATGAGATTGCCAAGATTCTAGAAACCGTCGTTCGTTTATTTTAAGGTTGATCGAAACAGGTTTCGATGCAGACAATATCAAATCCTGAGCTTTATGATGTTGCTCACAAAGTATCTCAGACATTGAAGAACATAGTTGAGCGTATTTAAAATCACTTAGAAATAAATATTTTTCATATATTAAAAAATATCCTTTCCTTTGCAAAACAATTTTTCAAGATCTCTGTTATACAAACAATGAAAAAAGGTTTTTCCATTTCTCTTTCAATATTGATGCTGGCAGCAATGTTGCACATATCTGTTGCCACTCACTATTGTGGAGGGAAAGAGTTTTCTACAAAATTGTCACTTACTGGCAAGCTGGCGCATTGTAACATGGAAGATTCTGAAAATGAAATACCTCTTCAGGGAACCAACCTTACTAAGCATTGCTGTGAAGATATTGTTGCCTTTTGTGGAATCGATAATAATTACACACCCACATTATCTTTTGTACCAGAACCATATCAGTACAATTTTCAGGTTTTAGCTATTCCCGTAGCATTATCTGTTAATTCCTACACAGGTTTAATTTCTTTATATACAAATGTTAGTCCACCGGATGAATTGTTGTCCACAAGTGTGGACCTCACCGACATTTGTGTTTTCCGTATCTGAAATTCTCTATTCTCTCCTGTTTTGCAAATGAGATAAAATACTCATTTGTGATCATCGTTTTATTTCAACTAAACCTTTATTAATTACTGTTTTAATACTTAAAATAATGAAAATATTAAAAATAGCTCTTACCGTTTTATTTACAATGTTACTGGGTGTAACATCATCGGCACAGCATAATCACTCGGGGATGGGTTCAAATTCAAACATGAATATGAATATGGACACTCCCATGAATATGACTCCAACTAAAACTACAACATTAAAGGTATGGGGGAAATGTGAATTATGCAAAGCCCGCATTGAAAAGATAACTATGGCAAATGGTGCAACAGCAGCTGATTGGAATATAAAAACCAAGTTCCTTACCGTAAATTTCAATCCTTCAAGAACAAATTTAGAATATCTAAGCGAAAAACTTGCCAAAGCTGGTCATGATACCGGATTAACCAGTGCCAAAGATAAAGCTTATAATGCTTTACCTGATTGCTGTAAATACGATCGGATCAGATAAATATTCATAAAAAATCTTCTATCAAATAAAATTGTCTAATTTTAATACAAAGTTCTGAACATTTTTAAATTATTATTGTACTGATTTTAAATTCTTTATAAGAGAAAAATATGAACAAGAACAACATATTTAACCGGTTAGTTAAATTTTTCCTCGATAACCGGCTGATAACATTTATCTTTCTTATCGCTTTTGTGGTTATGGGCTTGGTAACTATGCCTTTCAATCTGAAAACGGGACTCTTGCCCCGTAACCCGGTACCCGTAGATGCAATACCTGATATTGGCGAAAATCAGCAGATTGTGGCAACTGAGTGGATGGGTCGTTCACCAAAAGACATTCAGGACCAGATTAGTTATCCCTTAACTACAGCTTTGCTGGGAATCCCGGGCGTTCAGACAATCAGGAGTACCTCAATGTTCGGTATGTCCTTTATCTATATTATTTTTAAAGATAATATTGAGTTTTACTGGAGCCGGTCAAGAATTCTTGAAAAACTAAATTCTCTTCCTTCCGGAACATTACCAGCCGGAGTTCAACCTTCGCTTGGGCCTGACGCAACCGCCCTGGGACAGATATTCTGGTACACGCTCGAAGGTCGTGATCCGAAAACAGGAAATCCAAATGGTGGCTGGGATCCTTCGGAACTCAAAACTATTCAGGATTTTTATGTGAAATATAGTCTTTCAACTGCTGAAGGTGTTTCAGAAGTAGCTTCCGTTGGTGGATTCATAAAAGAATACCAGGTTGATCTTAACCCTGATGCTCTTAAGGCTTATAACGTGTCGGTCATGGATGTTATGAATGCCGTGAAGAACAGCAATCTTGATATCGGGGCGGAAACAATTGAGCTGAATAATGTCGAGTATATTATTCGTGGATTGGGGTATGTTAAGAGCCTGAATGATCTTGAGATTTCAGTTGTTGCAGTCAGAAACAACGTTCCGGTAAGAATCAAAGATGTTGCCCATGTTACTTTTGGTCCTGCTACACGTCGTGGTGGTCTTGACAAAGCAGGGGCTGAAGCAGTCGGAGCCGTTGTGGTTGCACGGTATGGTTCAAACCCGATGGAAGTAATTAACAATGTTAAAGATAAAATTAAGGAAATTGAAGCAGGATTGCCACAAAAAAAGCTACCCGACGGTACTGTATCAAAGGTAACTGTAGTCCCTTTTTATGACAGAACAGGATTGATTAAGGAAACTATCGGGACACTCGAATCTGCTCTTTCACATGAAATTCTTATAAGTATAATTGTGATTATAGTGCTGGTAATGAACCTTCGGGCATCTCTTATTGTCGCAAGTCTGTTACCGATTGGTGTCTTAATGACCTTCATTATGATGAGGTTCTTCGGGGTTGAGGCCAATATTGTTGCATTATCAGGTATTGCCATCGCAATTGGCGTAATGGTTGATATTGGGATAGTGGATGTGGAGAATATTCTCCGCCATCTTGAGATGCCGGAAAATCATGGAATTCGTGGTAAAAAATTATTGGAGGTAATTTACCAGGCTACAACTGAGGTAAGGGCTGCTGTTGTGACATCCATCGCAACTACAATTGTTAGTTTCCTTCCTGTATTTGCCATGCAGGCTCAGGAAGGAAAACTCTTTCATCCACTTGCCTTCACTAAGACATTTGCACTGCTTTCGGCCTTTATCCTGGGAATAGTTGTCTTGCCTACACTGGTTCATATTTTATTTAATATCCGGTTCGATACTAAAAAAATTAAAAAAGTATGGAATGGTTGTCTTATTGCAGCAGGATTGTTTTTTGCAATCTTCTGGCAGATGTGGCCCGCATTGGCAATAACAGCCGTGGGGATTAATAATCTGCTTGATTACAGATGGTCTGAAAAACGTAAAGAATTTCCCAATTATATAAATATTGGTATTACTGTTCTGTTTGCAACATACTACCTGTCAATCGAGTGGCTGCCACTTGGAGCTCATAACAGTACTTTCATCAACTTCTTATTTGTTGCCGGCATTGTATCGGTAATTCTCCTGGCTTTAATGACCATGGTACATTTTTATGAAAATATTCTTCGGTGGGCCTTACTTAACAAATGGAAGTTCCTGATGATTCCTGCATTCACCCTGTTATTTGGTATGCTGGCCTGGCTGGGTGTTGATAAAATTTTCGGATTTATTGCAAAAGGGGCTGAAAAAGCAGGCTGGAAAAGTTTCAGGCAGACAGCAATCTGGCAGGGCCCGGTTAAAGCTTTTCCGGGTACCGGTAAGGAGTTTATGCCTTCACTTAATGAAGGTTCATTTTTACTTATGCCTACCAGTATGCCACATTCGAGTATTGAAAAGAATCTTGAATACATAGAAACACTCGATAAACGTCTTTCAACAATACCTGAAGTGGAAGTGGCTGTCGGAAAATGGGGCCGTGTAAATTCAGCGCTTGACCCCGCTCCCATCCAGATGTTTGAAAATACTATAAACTACAGGCCAGAATATATTCTGAATGAAAATGGACACCGGATGCAGTTTAAAGTGGACAGGGATGGTAACTTTATTCTTAAAAACAATAACAGGTACAATCCCGATAAAGAGTCATTCAGGATTATTCCATCCGATAGTCTTATCCCTGATGCAAAAGGAGAATATTTTCGTCAGTGGCGACAGCAGATCAAAAAACCATTGGATATCTGGAAAGAAATTGTAAAAGTAACCGATATACCCGGGTTGACTTCAGCACCTAAACTGCAGCCAATTGAGACACGTATGATCATGCTTTCAACCGGAATGCGTGCACCAATGGGATTAAAGGTTTTTGGTCCGGATCTCAATTCGATTGAAAAGGCAGGGCTTGTGTTTGAGAAAGCATTAAAAGAAGTGCCTTCAATTAAAGGTGCAGCGGTCTTTTACGATCGTGCTGTGGGCGCTCCCTATCTCGAGATAAGACTTAACAGGGAAGCGATGGCCCGTTACGGAATGACCGTCAGTAATGTACAGGAAATATTACAGGTGGCTGTCGGAGGAATGACTCTTTCAACATCAGTTGAGGGTCGTGAACGGTTCCCTTTAAGGGTACGATATGCCCGTGAACTGCGGGATAATCCGGATGATCTAAAACGCATCCTGGTTCCCGCAATGAATGGGGTACAGATACCCCTGGGCGAAATTGCTGATATTGATTATACACGTGGAGCCCAGATGATCAGAAGCGAAAATACTTTTCTTGTCGGCTTTGTCATATTTGATAAACTGGAGGGGAAAGCTGAAGTTGATGTGGTAGTAGAAGCCAGTAAGATTATAAAAGGGAAAATTGACTCAGGGGAGATAATCCTGCCACTCGGGGTCACTTACAAATTTGCAGGTAATTATGAGAATCAGATCAGAGCTACAAAAAGACTGGCACTTGTTGTTCCCCTAAGTTTAATAATGATTTTGCTCTTACTCTATTTTCAATTCCGAACTATAACTGCCTCATTTATTCACTTTTCAGGTGTTTTCGTTGCTTTTTCGGGAGGGTTTATCATGCTCTGGCTATATGGACAGGGTTGGTTCATGAATTTTCCGGTTGCCGGCATAAACCTGCGCGACATGTTCCAGATGCACACAATTAACCTTAGCGTTGCAGTATGGGTAGGATTCATCGCCCTTTTTGGGATCGCCACCAACGATGGAGTAATAATGGGTACCTATATTCATCAGGTATTTGAAGACATGAAGCCGGCAAACGTTCATGATGTACGTGAAGCAGTGGTTATGGCCGGAAAAAAACGTGTACGTCCGGCAATGATGACTACTGCTGTAGCTGTAATTGCTTTGCTTCCTGTGCTTTCATCTACAGGAAAAGGAGCTGATATAATGGTTCCTATGGCAATTCCAATGTTCGGTGGAATGGTAATACAGGTAATGACCGTTTTTGTTGTACCCTTGTTTCAGGCTATGTGGCGGGAAGGGGAAGTTCGTCATAAAAATAAAGTAGCTGTTCAACCTATAAATAATCAATTTGAAAATGAAAATACCAGTATATAAAAAACTACTGATTTTAATGACTGCACTTGGCAGCTGGCTGACGGTCAGTAGTCAGCAGTATCCTGATTCGCTTCTACGATATCTTGAAATTGCAGCAAAATACAATCCTTCTGTATTGCAAAAATTCACAGAGTATCAGGCAGCATTACAGAAAATTCCACAGGTTGGAAGTTTATCAGATCCACAATTAAGTGTGGGAGTATTCCTTAAACCTATGGAACTCGTTAGCGGCAACCAGGTTGCAGATATAAGGTTAATGCAGATGTTCCCTTGGTTTGGGGTACTTAAATATGCCAAAGATGAAATGAGTCTGATGGCAAATGCAAAGTTTGAACTTTTCCGCGATGCTAAATTACAGGTCTATTATGATGTTCAACGCACCTGGTACGGGCTATATAAAGTTCAGAAAGATATAAGTATTTCTGAAAAAAACATTGAAATACTTAAAATAATCCAACGGCTTGCCCTGGTAAGATTTAAGTCAACTCCATCAGAAAGTGCAGGAACATCATCCTCAGGTCCAGCAAAATCTGCTGTGTCTACTCAGGAAAAGAGTACCGGTTCTTCCGGAATGCAGACTATGGGCGCCGGTCAGATCAACTCCGGAGCTGTGCCATCAAATCAGACTTCTCCGTCAATGCAATCCAGCCCAATGGGATCTTCATCAACCAGTTCCGGATTGTCGGATATATACAGGATCCAAATTGAAGCCGGCGACCTTGAGAACAACATTGCGTTGCTGAAAAATCAACAGAACACTATTATGGCACAGTTTAACACATATCTCAACAGGCCTGTTACTGCACCGGTTTTCACTTATGAAAATATATCTGTGGATTCACTTGAATTATCCCTGCTCGCTGTTTCAGATAGCATGCTTGCAAACAACCCGATGCTGGGTATGCTGAAATATGAAGAACAATCCATTGAGGCCCGCAAAAAAATGGTTACGCGCATGGGTTACCCGATGGTGGGTTTAGGATTGAATTATTCTCTTATCAGTAAAAGCGAAATGTCAACATCTCCCATGAATGGTAAAGATATGATTATGCCTATGGTAACTGTTAGTTTACCGATTTACAGAAAGAAATATAATGCAATGATAAACGAAGCCGAACTGATGAAGACAGCTACATCGCAAAATTATCAGGCTACGTCTAATTCATTACAGGCTGAATATTATCAGGCCGTTCAGTTATACCAGGATGCACACCGTCGTGTAAAATTATATGATAATCAGTATAAACTGGCGTCCAAATCACTTGATCTTATGTTAAAGAACTTTACTGTTTCATCTTCAGGACTCACAGATGTTTTACGTATCCGTCAACAGACGCTGGATTATGAGCTCAAAGAGGTCGAAGCCGTGGCTGATTTCAACACGGCTGTTGCATGGTTAAAAAGATTAATGGCATTTTCACAAAAATAATAAACCGGAAAAAATGAAAAAATTTAAAGTATTCAAAATATTTTCAAATAAATATGTAAAATATAGTCTTTTACTGATTGGTGGCATTTTAATAGGTTGGCTGTTATTTCATTCCTCACCAAAAAGCGAAAAGAAGCCTGATCAACTTACAGAAACGGCAAAAAGTACTATTTGGACATGTGCAATGCATCCCCAGATACGAATGTCAGAACCTGGTAAATGCCCGATTTGCGGAATGGAATTAATTCCACTGGTTCAAAGCGCGACATCCACCATTGATCCTTCTGCAATTCATCTGAGCAAAGAGGCTGCTCAACTTGCCAATGTATTTACAACTGTCGTAACTAAACAAACACCGGTAAAAGAAGTGCGTCTTTATGGCAAAATTCAGGCTGATGAAAGATTATTCCAGAGTCAGGTTGCACATTTTCCCGGACGAATCGAAAGATTGTCAGTAAACTTTACAGGGGAATCAGTAATAAAAGGTCAGGTACTGGCAGAAATATATTCACCAGAACTGATAACAGCGCAGCAGGAATTATTGGAGACTGTCAAAACAAAGCAGTTACAACCTGATTTATATGAAGCTTCCAAAGAAAAACTCCGTCAATTGAAACTCACAGATAATCAGATTGAAAAAATTGAAAATTCCGGAGTTGTCCAGAATAATTTCGAGGTGGTTTCAAATACTTCCGGTACAGTGACTGCCCGGCGGGTTAACACCGGCGATCATGTATCACAGGGAACTGTCTTATTTGACATTGCTGACCTTTCTAAAGTGTGGGTCATGTTTGATGCCTATGAAAGTGATCTTCAGTTTTTACACAAGAATGAAAAGCTTTCATTCACCCTTCAGGCATTGCCTGGGGTAGATTATACAGGTAATATAGTATTCATAGATGCTGTTATTGATCCTGTTACAAGAGTGGCAAAAGTAAGGGTGGAGACGGAAAACCAATCAGGTAAGCTAAAACCTGAAATGTTCGCCACAGGAATTGTATCATCAACGCTTGCCGAATACCATGACAATGTTGTCATACCAAAATCTGCTGTCCTGTGGACGGGCAAGCGGTCTGTTGTGTATGTTAAACAACCGGATTCAGATGAACCTGTTTTTAAAATCCGTGAAGTTGATCTTGGTCCCATGCTGGGCGAAAGTTACGTAATAATGAAAGGACTTTCTGAGGGCGAGGAGGTTGTCACAAGTGGAACGTTCAGTGTTGATGCAGCAGCCCAGCTTGAAGGCAAACCGAGTATGATGAATCCCCGGGGTGGAAAAACTTCCTCTATGCCTGGAATGATTATGCCTGGTGATGCCAAACCTGGTGATGCCAAAGCTGTTAATGATACAAGTATGAAGGGCATGGATATGTCTGGTGACAGTGCTAAATCCAATAACAATGTTAAAAATAAATAAAAATGGAATCCCAATTTCGGGAAGAAAATGATTGGCAGGCGCGAAATTTATTTTAATCATTTAATAATAAAAATTATGAAAAGAATTACCATTTTTTCGACAGCCCTTCTTATAGGGTTTGTATTCACATCTTTTTCCAACCAGGTGAACGCACAAACTACAGTAAAAGAAACTGTTACTGAGCAACAGGTTAGCAAAAAATATACCTGCTCAATGCATCCTGAAGTAGTAATGGACAAGCCGGGCAAATGCCCAAAATGTGGGATGGCACTTGTGGAAAAAATAGATATGAAGTCGGGTGGAATGCATAAAATGCATAAAATGCATAATATGCAAGACTCAACAAAGATGAAGTGCGATACAACCAAAATGAAAAAATGCTGTTAAAAAAGTGTTATTCATCTGAAAAAACCCCTCTGAAATAAAATACACACACTTGAACTTTTAATCACAATCATTTGTTATTAAACTATGTGGGTAGAATTCTACCTTTTAGACAGGAAGTAAATCATGAATATATATTCATGATACTCATTTATATTAATCATTTAATTTTAAAAATTATGAAGAGAATTATCATTTTTTCGACAGCCCTTCTAATTGGGATTGTATTCACATCTTTTTCCAATCAGATGAATGCACAAACAACAACAAAAAAGGCTACAACAGAGCAGCAGGTTGCCAAAAAATATACTTGTAAAATGCATCCTGAAGTAGTTATGGACAAGCCTGGCAAATGCCCAAAATGTGGGATGGCACTCGTGGAAAAAACAGACATGAAGTCGGGTGGAATGCATAATATGCATAAGATGCAAGACTCAACAATGATGAAGCATGATTCAACCAAAATCAAAAAATGATGCTAAAAAGATAGTTCATTCAATAATAATTTTTCACTAATACCAAAAGGATTATACAATACTATTTTCGCGGAATGATGCGGTGGGCGCATACCTCTGATATGGTGAAATAAAATGAAAAGCCCTCACTTGCTTATTGAGGGCTTTTTGTAAGATACCGGATGAACCAGTAATGTAATATTCAATCTTCACAAACTAAATAATAATAAAATGAAAAATTTAATTATCGGTTTGGCAATGGCAGCTACATCTTTAGCAGTCTTGAATAACAACGCCAGATCAACTGAAAACCTTAAAATGAATAAAGAATTGGAGTTAAAATCCACTGTAATTAATACGTCTGTGACGACATCATCGGTAGCTGATGCAAAGATCACTGTTTCAATTAAAGAAATCCTAAACGACTACTTACAAATGAAAAATGCCTTCACTGAAGACAATTCCACCGGCGCTGCAACCGCCGGAAAAAAACTGGAAGCAGCATTTAAAAAATTCGATAAATCCGCTCTGACGGCAGCTCAAAAGAAAACTTATGAAGATGTTGAATCCGATGCAGTAGAACATGCTGAGCACATAGGCGCTAACGGGGGAAAAATTGAGCATCAAAGGGAGCATTTTGAACTGTTGAGCAAAGACATGTACGATTTGGTAAAAGCGTTTGGCGGGGGACAGGTTTTGTATAAAGATTTTGATCCAATGTATAATAATGGGAAAGGCGCTTTTTGGTTAAGTGAGACAAAGGAAATTAAAAATCCATACATGGGAAAAGCAATGCTCACCAGCGGTTCAATTAAAGAAGAAATTAAATAGCAATGAGCCTTAGAAAGAAAATACTGATTGCAATTGGAATTGTATTTATTGTATTTATTGTTATTCAATTTATACAACCTGTCCGTAACAAGAGCGACCAGTTATTGGCAAGTGATATTTCACATATTGTTATTACTTCTGATAGTGTTCAAGGTTTATTAAAAAATACCTGTTACGATTGCCATAGCAACAATACAATCTATCCCTGGTATTCAAATGTTCAACCTATGGGCTGGTTAATGGCTGAACATATAAAAGATGGCAAAGATGCCTTGAATTTTAGTGAGTTTGGCAGCTATTCATCAAGGAGGCAATTAAGTAAGCTAAATGGAATTGCAAATAGTATCCGGAACGATATTATGCCCCTGAAGTCTTATAAATTAATGCACAAGAATGCACAACTCAGCGCGAATGAAAAGGTGTTATTGGTAAAATGGGCACAACAAACAAAAGACAGCCTTTCGGTAAAATAATGAAAAACTTATCTATGATACACACAAACAGTAAGTGATCCATTCATCTTACCCGCTTCACTTTCTTCTGTCAATCAGGTCAATTCTTCGTCATCATAGCGTTTGGGGCCAAACCGGTAAATGCGTAAATTATGTAACTCTTTTTTGTAATTGTGTAAAACTTTCAAGATTAAAGGATTCACCTTTGTTTTGTGAAAATTTATTCACAAATAAAATTATTCCAATTATAGAATAAAATATGGTGAAAAAGGTTTTTTCCATATCGTTTGCACTTTTGATGCTGTTAGCAATGTTACACCTTACTGTGGCAACACACTATTGCGGTGGAAATGTTGTAGCGTTAAAAGTCTCGCTTAAAGGTAGTTTGGCTACCTGCGGTATGAAGAAATGTATGGAAAATGATTACCCGACCAGGGAGTCACACATTTTTACACATTGCTGTGATGATGTTGTAACTTTTTATTCAACCGACAGTAATTACACGCCTTCATTTTCTTTTGTACCAGAAACTTATCAATACAATTTTCAGGTTTTCAGCATATCCGCGGGATCTCCTGTTTACTCCATAGCAGTTCTAAAATCATTATATACAGATGTAAGTCCCCCTGAGGCTTTGATGTCCACCAGCGTGGACCTCTCCGACATTTGTATTTTCCGTATTTGAAAATTTCTATTCTCCCCTATTTTGCAAATGAGCTTTATTCTCATCTGTAATATCTTTTTTATTTGAACTCATCTTTTAGTATTTACAAAACCCGGCAAATGCCCTATGTGCGGAATGACCTTAATAGAGGTAAAATAGAGCGCAAATTCAGATATTTTTTGGGGTTTTCAAAGTTAGAGGTTTAGTTAAATAACGTTGAGGGTCTTAATATTGGATAACACACCTATAAATACGGTCAGGACATGCCGGAAATTCGTAACTGGAAATGGAGCAACAATAAATAAATACATATTATGAAAACTGATAAAAAAAGGAGTATACCCAAAATGAAACATAATCACAACAAGCCAATGGCTCCCGCAGTCGATACCAAAAAGGGCAAACAGAAGCCTTACGCCCCCGCACCCACTGCGCCGAAATCTGCCCCGGCCGCGCCGGCCGCTCCCGTAGTCGACCCTCACAAGGGTCACAAAGGCCATGAGGGGCACACAATGCCTGATGCAACTCATCCAGGCCCGCAGCCCGCTATGTCGTCAGATATGGCACATGAGATGGGGCATAGCGGCAAAGACCTGCCTGCTATGGTCCGCGATATGCGTAACCGTTTCTGGATATGCCTGATCTTCACTGTACCGATCTTTGTCTATGCCCCGATGGGAGACTTTTTCAAGCCTCCATCACCGCCGTTCGGGCTGGAGCTCAACCTGTGGCTGTTCTTCTTCGCAAGCGCCGCGATTCTCTATCCGAGCTGGCCGTTCTTCGTCTCCGCCTGGCGCGCGCTCATGAAGGGCACCCTTGGTATGGCAGCGCTGATCGTGTTGAGCGTGGGTACCGGATATATCTTCAGCGTTGGCACCACGTTCTTCTTCAAGGATGGCGGGCAGTTCTTCGAAGCTGCTGCCGTCCTGCTTGTTTTCATCCTTCTTGGCCACTGGCTGGAAATGCGCGCCCGTGCGGGTGCATCGTCCGCCATAACGGCGCTGATGGATCTCACTCCGGCGAAGGCCTCTGTTATACGCAACGGTGCCGAGGTTGAAGTACCGACGGCGGAGGTGTTAGCGGGTGAGATTGTCGTGATCAGGCCAGGCGCCAAAATTCCTGTCGACGGAACAGTAGAGACCGGCGAGTCATTGGTTGACGAGTCCATGCTCACAGGTGAGTCGATGCCGGTTCAAAAAGGGCCTGGCGCCACTGTGATCGGTGCGACCATCAATAAGAGCGGCAGTTTTCGCTACAAGGCGACAAAGGTCGGGGCAGACTCTGCTCTGGCACAGATAGTAAAACTGGTTCAGGAGGCGCAGAACTCTAAGGCGCCGGCGCAACTCCTGGCAGACAAGGCCGCACAATGGCTGGTAATAGGTGCGATAGTCGTCGGCCTTGCGACCTTCGCGGTGTGGTTCTGGTGGATCGGACAGCCGCTGCTTTTCGCGGTGACACTGACCATAACGGTCTTCGTGATCGCCTGTCCGGATGCGTTGGGACTCGCCACACCGATGGCGGTCATGGTGAGTACAGGCTTAGGCGCAAAGAACGGAATTCTCTTCAAGAACGCCTCCGCGCTCGAAGACGCCACAAAACTTAACATCATCGTCTTCGACAAGACTGGTACGCTCACCCTCGGCCAGCCGGAGGTTGTGGAGATCGTGACCGCGGACGGAGTCACCGAAGATGTGGTGCTTACCGCCGCTGCAGCCGTTGAGCAGGGCTCCGACCATCCGCTGGCCCAGGCAATCGTTCGCCGGGCGGTAAATCTCACCATTACTGCACCAACAGGATTTGAAAGCCTTGACGGTATGGGAGCGCGAGCCGAGACATCTGGTGGAACGGTGTTCCTCGGCAACCGGCTGCTGATGGATAAGCAAAAGCTCGCGCTCGGTAGCCTGGAGGCTGAAGCCACCCGACTGCAGGGGGACGGCCGCACGGTAGTTCATGTATCTCAGGCCGCTCGCGTGATTGGCTTAATAGCTATTGCCGATGCTATCAGGCCAACTTCCAAAGCAGCGGTGGCGAAGCTGCGCGAACGAGGCATCGAAGTAGTGATGCTGACCGGCGACAACGCGGCCACGGCCAAGCGCATAGCCGCGGATCTAGGTATAGACAGCGTGTTGGCCGATGTGCTACCGGGCCAAAAAGCCGAGAAGGTAAAGGAGCTTCAGGCAACGGGGAAGAAGGTCGGTATGGTGGGTGATGGTGTTAATGACGCGCCTGCGCTAACCCAAGCTAATGTAGGGTTTGCCATTGGCGCCGGCACCGATGTTGCGATGGAAAGTGCCGACGTTGTGCTGATGAAGAATGACCCATATGATATCGTGGCAGCAATCGATCTGTCGCGTGCAACATTGCGAAAGATGCATCAGAATCTTTGGTGGGCAGTAGGTTACAACGCGATAGCATTTCCGCTCGCCGCGGGCGTCTTGTACCCATTTGTACTAAGCCCGGAGGTAGCAGCGCTGTCAATGTCTGGTAGTACCCTCGTGGTGGCAATCAATGCACTGATGCTAAAGCGCATCAAGCTGGAAGGTATTAGTCAGCCTGGCAAGACAGCGGACGAGCCTCAGCCTGAGGCAAAACCTGAAGTAAAAGCCGAGCCTGAACATAAAGCAAAAGCCGGACATAAACATGTAGTCAATGTCAAAAGTCGCCGATCCGCAAGCATTAACTATTAGAAATATGTGAATCATGTAACTATTCGAAGCGAATATGTAACGATCCAAACAAATAAAGGACTCAACTTTACATGGTGAATTTTATTCATAATTTTAATTAGAAACCAGAAGGATTATGGAATACTATTTTAGCAAAACAATTACCGGAAGTTTCGATAATGCAGTCCAAAAAGTTACAGAAGCTCTGAAAATTGAAGGCTTTGGCATATTGACAGAAATTGATATAAAAGCTACATTAAAGAAAAAACTTGATGTGGACTTTTATAACTATAAAATTCTGGGGGCTTGCAATCCGCCATTTGCTTACAAAGCCTTACTGGCAGAGGACAAAATCGGAACCATGCTGCCTTGTAATGTCATTGTTCAGGAAAAAGAAGAAATAAAATAGCTTTAAGCCTGCAAAAAAAACTGTTAGTAATAGGCATTGTATTTATTGACATTGATAAAGTTTCATTAAATTTTAAAAAATGTGTTATGATGAACGGAATACATAATGGTTGGGGAATGGGATATGGCTGGATTATAGGCTTTATCATAATTGTTGTTCTTATCTGGGTGATAGTTAAAGTTGTGAATCAAAACAACAAACCAAAGTAAGTTGTCCAAATCTTTATAATCAAATCCATTCAATTATTATTGTATACCCTAAACATGGTATTAATATACCATAATAGTGGTATTGTCTGAATTTCAATTATACCAAATCTTTGTACATTAAAATTAAATGTCATTCTCTTAATATGGCGTTAATGTAGTTGTGAAGTCTGCTGCCAGATTTATCGGCGGAAACGTTGCAAGCATAGTTTATGTTATTGTTGAATTAAGTAATTTTAACCGGGGTAATAGTAAATTTAATAGTTAAGTTATGATGAATAATTCATTCGTAAATAATAATATCCTTGAAACAATAGGAAATACCCCAATGGTAGAACTCCGAAAACAGGATACAGGTTTATGCCGGTTATTTGTCAAACTTGAAAATCAGAATCCGGGTGGTTCTATTAAAGACCGGATAGCGCTATCAATGATTAATGATGCTGAACTCAGTGGTAAACTTAAACCTGGTGGAGTTATCATTGAAGCTACTGCCGGGAACACGGGTATTGGATTAGCATTAGTAGCCCGGATAAAAGGATATAAAGTAATTCTGGTGATTCCGGATAAAATGAGTCAGGAGAAAATAAACCTTCTGCGAACTATGGGCGCTGAAGTAATTCTGACCCGTTCTGATGTAAATAAAGGTCATCCGGAATATTATCAGGATATGGCCGTGAGAATTGCCGGTGAAACCCCAAATTCTTTTTATACTAATCAATTTGGAAATCCCGCCAATCCATTGGCTCATGAAACAACAACCGGACCGGAAATTTTTAAACAGTTAGATGGTAAAGTTGATGCAGTGGTTTGTGGAATAGGGTCGTCAGGTACACTTACCGGTCTGACTCATTATTTTCAGAAGGTCAAACCTGATGTCGAGATGGTAGTTGCAGATCCTCAAGGTTCTGTTATAAAAGACTTTGTAACAAAGGGATCTTTTAGTGGAGCTGGTTCTTGGTTTGTTGAGGGCATTGGAGAGGACTTCATTCCTATGATAGCTGATTTCTCACTAACAAAAAAAGCGTATACAATAAGCGATGAGGAGAGTTTCATTATGGCGCATAATGTACTTCGTGAAGAAGGAATACTTGCAGGATCTTCTTCCGGAACCCTTATTGCCGCTGCTTTAAAATATTGCAAAGAACAACTGCAACCCAAAAATGTAGTGACGTTTGTATGCGATAGCGGTAATAAATACCTTACAAAAATGTTCAACGAATTCTGGATGCGCGATAATGGGTTTTCAAAACATATTCAAAATGGTAATCTAAAAGACATAGTTACACGCAGTTTTTCCGATAGCGAAGTTATCTGTTTGAAACCGGATGATCTGATAAAAAATGCATATCAAAAAATGAAATTATATGATATTTCGCAGCTTCCTGTTATCCAGGGAACGTCAGTTGTAGGCATTATTGATGAATCGGATCTATTAGAAGCGCTGGTTTCTAAAGCAGATCCTTTTAGCTCTCAGGTAAAGAATATTATGGCCACCAACCTTGTGACCTTATCTCCAAACGATAAAATTTCAGATATCAAAGAGATCCTTTCATCTGGAATGGTCCCTATTATTGTAGATAAGGGCAGGTTCATTGGACTGATTACAAAAATTGATTTGATAAATTACTTAAACAAAAATAAAATTTTCCAGGTATGAAATTTAATACAAAAACCATCCATGCAGGACAAATGCCTGACAAAGCAACCGGCGCTGTTGTTATACCTATTTATCAGACTTCGACCTATAAGATGGATGAAATAAATGTACACAAAGGATACGACTATTCACGATCCGGAAATCCCACACGACAGTCTTTGGAAGAATGTCTTGCTTCCCTTGAAAATGGGCGCTTTGCACTAGTCTTCTCATCAGGATTAGCAGCTGAACATGCAGTTCTTTCAACGCTTAAACCCGGGGACCATGTTATTGCTGCTGAAGATATGTACGGCGGTACTTACAGGTTGTTTGAGGAGGTTTTTAAACCTTACGGCATTCAGTTCAGTTATGTAGGAGGCAATACAATAGATTTTGAAAAAGCAATTAAGCAGGAAACTAAAATATTCTGGATTGAATCACCAACAAATCCACTATTGCGCATTATTGATATTGCGAAGGTGTCAGCAATTGCGCACAAGAATAACATTAAGGTAGTTGTTGATAATACGTTCGCCTCACCTTATTTTCAACAACCTTTGCTTTTAGGCGCAGATCTGGTTATACACAGTACCACAAAATACATTGGTGGCCATTCGGACTTAATAGGTGGTGCGTTAATTGTTAATGATGAAGAATGGTATACCAGATTAAAATTCCTGCAAAACGCTATCGGGGCCGTTCCTGGTGCATTTGACTGTTGGTTGATGCTGAGAGGTATAAAAACCCTTTCGGTCAGGATGAAAAAGCATGAAGAAAATGCTCTCCAAATAGCCTGTTTTCTTGAAAGTCATCCGAAAATAAATAAGGTTTATTACCCGGGCTTACCATCCGATCCATTTCATAATCTTGCAAAACAACAAATGACAGGATTTAGTGGAATGATTTCTTTTAAATTACATAAAGGTGATCAGAAAGCTGCAAACTCATTTTTTAAGAAATTAAAGATAATATCTCTTGCAGAAAGTCTGGGGGGTGTCGAATCATTAATCTGCTATCCCTCAGCTATGACACACGCCTCAATACCAGAAGCGCAAAGAAATGCAATTGGAGTTACAAAAGATCTTATCAGGCTTTCTGTAGGAATTGAAGACGCTGAAGATTTGATCGAAGACCTTTCCAATGCATTAATTTATTGACCGTAATCAGTGCCTGGAGTTTGGAGTGCCTAACCTGCCTGCCGGCAGGCAGGAATGCCTAAACTTTAGCTCACTTTAGTCACTGATTAGTTACTATTAACCAACTGATTATTCATTTTAAATTAAAAATTTATGGCAGATTTGAATTTTTCTATTAAAGGAGTCAGTGAAAATACCACTAAATTTGTAGCAGAAGCCCGTAGCTTTAAAATTGTTATTGATGAACCTCAAACATTAGGTGGAACAAATCATGGTGCAAACCCCGTAGAATATCTATTGGCTAGCTATGCAGGTTGTTTAAATGTTATGGGACATCTGATTGCAGATGAGTTAGGATTTAAGTTAGATAAACTTGAAATTGAAGTCAATGGAAACTTAAACCCGGACAGGCTATTTGGGAAATCATTCACAGAACGAGCCGGGTTTAAAAATATTCAGGTAAAGTTAAAACCCTATACCGACGTCACCCCCGAATTGTTAAAAAGTTGGATTAAAATAGTTAAGAATCGTTGCCCGATAAATGATAATTTGCAAAATTTAACTTCAATTGAAATTGAAGTTTTAAAAAACTAGTGAAATTTAAGCTGATCTTCATAACATTAATTTTATGACTAAAAAGATTCAGTTATCTTCTGTTATAACATGTCCTGAGTGCGGCTTTAAAAAAGAGGAGATAATGCCGTCTGATTCATGTCAGTTTTTTTATGAATGTACTAGCTGTGGAAAGATTCTTAAGCCAAAAACCGGAGACTGCTGTGTTTATTGTTCTTATGGCAGTGTAAAATGCCCTCCGGTTCAGGAAACCGGAAAATGCAGTTGTTGAAAGGGAATTAGAAAATATTTCACGCATAAGATCCAAATTCCCACACCTGGTAAAGCTGATCATTTTTACTCTTATATTTGCAATTGAAATATTTTGTGTGTAGCGAATTATAATTTAATTGGCACGAACGAATCCATGTCCCGTCAGGGACGCAATAGTAAACAAATAAGTCATAACAATTATATGATGGAAGAAAAACTAATCCTTCTAAAAACCAGGCTCAAAGAAGCTAAGAGCGCTGTAATAGCCTTTTCTGGCGGGGTTGACAGTACTTTTCTTGCCAGAATTGCAAAAGATGTTTATGGTGATAACCTTTTATTGGTCACAGCTACTTCAAGTACTTATCCCTTTTATGAACTTGAAGAAGCAAAATCACTTGCAAATTTGCTGGGAATAAGGCATAAGATTATTGTTTCAGAGGAGATCGATATTCCCGGATATTCAGACAATCCTCCTGACAGATGCTATTATTGCAAGAGTGAGCTGTTTGGAAAAATAAAATATATTGCTTCTCAGGAAGGCTACGAAGCAGTTTTTGACGGCAGCAACGCAGATGACCTGAAAGACTTCCGACCGGGGATGAAAGCAAAACTTGAGAAAGGTGTTATTTCTCCACTTGCAGATTCCGGATTTACAAAAGGCGATATCAGGCATTTCTCAGCAATATTGAACCTGCCAACTGCCACTAAACAATCTTATGCATGCCTTGCTTCACGGTTTCCGTATGGTGAAAAGATTACCAAAGTCAAACTCGACAGACTCGCCATAGCAGAATTTGAGGTCAGGAAACTTGGGTTCACTCAGTTCAGGATAAGGAGCCATGAGAATCTTGCACGGTTTGAATTTATTCCAGCTGAAATGGATAAAGCCTGGGGAATAAAAAATATACTGACAGAAATTTGTCAGAAATCAGGTTTCAACTACATCACAATTGACCTAAGCGGATACAGAACAGGCTCAATGAATGAGGTCTTATCGGAGTCTGAGAAAAAAGATTATCAGAAACCGCATATAAAGTAATCATTCAACAAACTATTAAAGGATGCGTTGTAATACTTCGTTAACCGAAGATGAGAAAATCAGATACAGCAGACAAATACGTCTGTTTGAAGTGGGTACAGAAGGTCAGGAGAAAATAAAAGGATCATCTGTATTGGTTGTCGGTGCCGGCGCTCTGGGTTGTCCTGTACTTCAATATCTGACTGCAGCCGGAGTCGGTACGCTGGGTATCGTGGATAATGATTGGGTAGATGAGACCAATTTAAACCGGCAGGTATTATATTCTTTAAAGGATATAGGCAAGCCTAAGCCTCTGGCAGCAAGAGAGAGACTTAAACTTTTGAATCCAGAAGTTACTTTCAACATGCATTTTATCAGGCTGGATAAACAATCTGCGTTGAAAATTATCTCTCCGTATGATATAATAGTTGACTGCACTGATAATTTTGCTTCACGTTATCTGATCAATGATGCTTGTGTTATACTGAATAAACCATTAGTCTATGGCGCAATCCATAAATTTTCCGGGCAATTGATGGTGCTCAATTACAAAAATGGTCCTACACTCAGATGTATATACCCTAAAGCTCCTCATCCTCTCGAGGTTCCTTCTTGCGAAGAATTTGGGGTAATTGGTTCTATTCCGGGTATAATAGGTTCATTACAGGCAACAGAAGTTTTCAAAATTATACTTGGACTTGATGGAGTCCTGTCAGGGAAAATCTTTATGATTGATACATTGAATTTTAATACTCTGATTTCAACATTTGAAAGAAATCCTGTTTTATCTGAAATAACAGAACTTGGGGTATATGAAGATAATAGCTTATGTGATAATAAGTCAGTTAAGGATATTTCTGCTGAAACGCTAATAAAAATGCTTTCAAAAAACCCGGGAATCCCTGTAATTGATCTTCGAGACAAGGAAGATAATGCTTACATAGGGTTTAAAACAATTCCGATACCTCATTATGACGTGAGCAGAAAGATCAAACTTTTTTCTGGTAAAGAAGCGGTTGTTTTTTATTGTCGGTCGGGTAACAGAAGCATAACAGTAATCAACTACCTTCAGAAAGTACATAAGATGGAGAATCTGTTTAACCTTGTTATATAATATCTCTCGTAACTGTCTTAACTATTCCGGGTTTAGAATAGTCTGAAAGAATGATAATTGAAAAATTCTGAAATGAATGTGAATGAAACTCTTATCCAGGTACTAATAGCAG
>JANYIW010000356.1 GCA_025358645.1 Bacteroidales bacterium | reverse complement strand
GCAACCTGTGCTTCAATACACATTGCTATAAAAAGCAAACTGATTAAAATGAATAACTTTTTCATATATATCTCCTTTCTTAATTATGCATTTTTAATCTTACCAATAACAGCTGAGAACGTGTCATAGACGAACGCATTGTAATCAGGGACTTTGATCCTGTTTACTGATCTGAGAGAAGCGGTGATGGTCTTGAGGTCATATTCCGGGTCAGTTGAGTCCTGATCCCAGATCTTCAGCACAATACCTCTTTGTGTAAAGAGAGTATCTTTTGTGAAGTCTCCGCAAAGGAAGTCATCCGCTGCTACTAAGTTGCTTTCAACAACCCTAACACCTGCAATCACCCTGCGATCCAACCCAACGAAAGGAGGAAGAAGGTATATGCCATCAACGTTCTTTGGAAGATCCATCATTGCCCCATCCACAGGGTTGATGAATACATGAGTAGGATAGAAGTTAGCAAGAGCCAACTGCATCACTGCGGCCCTGATAGCATCCATGTGATTCGGAGTGATTATCTGACCATTCAACCCTGTAGTTGTATAAGCAGCTGCAATACCTGCTTTGGCTATACCCGTAAGTTGCGGAGATACCCCTGTGCCTTTATATATCTGCGCCTCAAGATATCTCTCAAGTTGAGGGATGAGTTCATTGCTGATCTCGGAAAGTAACTGATCCCAATCTTCCAACGCCTCGTTAGTAACCTTCAGGAATGTTCCGATCTTTTCAACCGGCGCAGTTCTCTGTATATAGGTCAGGTCAGACTGTCCATACTGAGCTTGTTCAGCAACAGCAGCACCCCCTTCGGTACGTGCCGATCTCTCAACCCACGATACTCTGTTTGAACTGATGTTAGCCCTTTGAATAGCGTCTAACATTAATATCCTACGATCTGGGGCTTTTCCTATGACTGCTTCTCTGAAAGGAACAATAACAGCGGTAGCAAGTGCCGAGTTGCTCAATTCAACTGCTTCGTCCATCGTGGATGCCTTAAGTTCAAACTCAATTGAACGACCTTTTTTCACTTCCTCAATGAATGCCTTATCAGTCATCTTTGACTTCATCCCATCAAACATAGATATTTTCTTTCCTCCCATCTTTTGATCTTTAAGGTCAAGTTGCATCTGGTCTAACTTAAGAGCCAGAGCATTATAATCCTTTTCGGCTTTCTCAGCCTTCTCAATAAGAGGTTCGATCTTATCAGAGCCCGCCTTTACATCAATTGCAGCCTTTAACGCTACATTTGATTCATTCAGTTTCTTGAGTTCACTCGTGATGAGGTCACTCAATTCTTTTACTTCTTTTTCCATTACACTTTAAATAAATTATGAATATTAGTTAATATCTCAACAGCTGTCGGCTCAACTATTGGCGGAGTGGTATTGCCCGGCTCTTTGATATTGAGTGACTTTATTATACATTTAATCTTTTCAATCTCTGCTTCAAATGACTCCTGGGATTCATCAGAATACTTCCCATTTTTTAATGCCCTGTTAAGAGAATCGAGCCGCTTGTTAATCTCTGCAAGCATATCAACATCCTCCCCTTTTGCGCTTACAATCTCTGTAAGTGAATTACTCCCCCACGTTACCGATGAATACTCCCATAGTTTTATTTCTATGAGCTTCCGGCATTGTACATTACCGTCTGCATCAGTAACATTCTCTTGCTTAATTGTGTTGTAACCTATTGACAGTTCAGTTATAATGCCATCAATATGTTGCTGAAGCTTGTCTTGTGAGAACTGATCTTTACCGAATTTTGTTTCAAAATACAGCCCCTTAGAATCTTCTTTCAACGCAATAGGAACCCCGATAGGTTGCCATGAATCATGTTGCCACAGGTGTTTAATCCTACAACGAGCAGAGGACGGCCCTCGTTCTGCTATCGACTTAGCAAACGCCCCCGGCATAATCATATCTTCATCAGAATCTATGTTGCCGAATATTGAACAATAGCCCGATACCATGCCTAATTTCTCATCAGCATTCTTGAGCTCAAACGAACTTTTAACAAGAAAGTTACTCATATCTTTATCCGTTATAAACAATTGTACATCGGCAATTACAAATTTCTCCCGGGTCAGCCTCAGGGTCACCGGGAAATTGCAAACCCGGTGCATATTCATAGTCAAACTCCTGCGCTCCCATGTCCTGAAATGCGACATGCTCAGGTCGGTAGTTCTTTCCAAGATGGCCAGAATGCAGCCATTCTTTATCAAGTTTCAACCCCGACTCATTTATAGCCTCATAACTCCCGGCATTACAGGCACCTATTACCTCTGTCCGTGCGATGCGTTCAGCCTGATAGTTCTCGATTTGCGTCATGGTGTCACTTAGTAATGTCTCTTTCATCTTTGCCCTCATGTGTACCATTGACAGACCATTTTCAAGTCCTTCCTTAATCACATCATCAATGACTGAGTTAATAGCCTCTGCCTCTGAGTTAAGTATCTTATCAAGTTTCTTCGCTGATCGTTCGTACGCGTACGCCTGCATACGTTTTTCCGCATGTTCATCAACTAGTTTCCCTTTGCGCTCCATTACCGGGATGTCTGCTTTTAACTTGATGATATTCTCCATGTCCTGATAGAAATGTCCCCCCGCCTGACCCCATATATTCATCAGGTTGTCTTTCATAGGCTTCTCGATCAGCAGGTCTTTTACCATCGTTTTCAGCCTATCAGGATCAACATATTCAGACTTCTCGACAACAATAGCACGACTATCTGATAGTGCCTTGCGAGACTTTAACCAGTACTGCTTAACATACTTGTCACGAACATCTATTTGCGGTTCAATCCTCATTCTCTGTAGTCAGATATTTTAAGTGCCTTTAAAACTGAATTTGATATATTGCTATCAGGGGGGTTGCCAATCTGATCAACGGGAACCAGTCCGAAG
>JANYIW010000243.1 GCA_025358645.1 Bacteroidales bacterium | reverse complement strand
TCCGATGACTGGTAAATAATTTACTTTGCCTGAATCGCGAGGTTCCATAAATCTTGCTTTATCAATATCTGAGATCTTAAAATCCTTAAGTGCACTTTCATTAATCATGCAGGCATTCATATCAGAGAATTTACGATGAAGCCCAAAAACAGGCTCCCGGAGCCTATTGGACAGGCGATGGTGTTCATCCTACTCTCGCCGGAGCTCAACTTATGGCACAGGCATGGCTAACTGCGGTTAAATAACTTACCTTACCTGCAGGATGGAATGAAATGTCACTTAAAAATATTATTGCTTTTGGAGGCAGATCAATAGATATATCAGTTATAAGATCGGAGAGTAAGGTGAATGTAAATGTCAGTGTAAACGGGAAGCAGATAAAAAATATACTAACAGATAATGGGAGCAAAGTGGAAATAAAACTATAAGAACGATTTATGTTTATTTTTCAGGCTGCCTCAAAAGGGCAGCTTTTTTTAATATAATAGTATGTCGTGCTGCAACCTACTCGTTTTTTGTCCGTCTTTTGAAGGAGAAAATCAGGATAATTAAATATCTGAAGATTTTAAGTCTGATTAAGAACCTGTTAATTAACCTTTTAATACAATTTTATTATGTTCAGCAACCTTATCAGGCATAGTTTAAGATCTTTTAAAAGACAACGTGCATACATTATTATTAACATCCTTGGCCTTTCAATCGGGATTGCCTGCAGTCTTCTTATATCACTTTATGTAATTAATGAAGCTAGCTATGATAAATATAACACAAAGAGAGACAGGATTTATAGGGCGATCCTGAATGGGAAAATAGGTGGTCAGGAACTTACAGTAGCATCATCTCCCGCAATTATGGGACCTACAATGTTAAAAGAATTTCCTGAAATCGAAGATTTCCTGAGAATGAATGGAAGTGGTCCAACAGTTATTGAGTACAATAATCAGACTTTTACAGAAGATCATCTGTTGGAAGCAGACTCTTCATTCTTTAATTTCTTTTCGATCCCTGTTTTAAAAGGTGATCCGAAAAATCTTCTCAATGCTCCGCGAAAAGTAGTTTTGTCAGAATCAACGGCAAAAAAAATATTTGGAAATGTAAATCCAATTGATAAACCACTCAGGATAGGTTCTGATACTGTCAGATACATGGTAACAGGTGTTATGGCTGATATTCCTCAGAATTCACATTTTGAAGCAAATATTTTATCATCTTTTATGACCAATCCGAGGTCCAAAAATACCGTCTGGCTGAACAATAGCTTCAGCACCTATTTTATGTTAAAACCAAATTCATCCTATAAGACTGTTGATGCGAAATTTCCTGAATTGATGTTAAAATATGTGGGTCCTGAAGTCCAGCAATATATGGGTATTTCACTTGCCGATTTTGAAGCCAAGGGCAACAAATACAGGTTTTATCTGCAGAACCTCAGCGATATACACCTTGATACATCCATACAGCAGGATTTTAAAGCTTCGGCTGATCCCAAATACCTTAAGATATTTGGAAGTATTGCAATCCTTATTGTGTTAATAGCTGCTATAAATTTCATGAATCTTTCAACAGCACAGGCTTCCAGGCGGGCGAAAGAAGTAGGAATAAAAAAAGTAGCAGGATCTACAAGAGGTATGCTTGTTGCTCAGTTCCTGTCAGAATCTTTTATTCTTTCTTTTATTTCACTTATTCTTGCCTTGATTTTTATTAAAGTAACGCTTCCTTATTTTAATAACTTACTGGACGCAAATCTCGTCCTTAGTCTTTTCGCTAGCTGGTATACAATACCTATACTGTTTTTATTTTCAGTTTTTGTTGGATTGCTTTCGGGAGGCTATCCTGCATTCTTTCTCTCTTCTTTCAATCCTTATGAAGTATTAAAGGGTAGTGTAAAAAACAGTTTGCAAAACGGCAGGCTGAGAAGAGTCCTTGTTGTTTTTCAATTCGCTGTTTCAATTCTTCTTATTGTCGGCACTATTATAATGTACCGACAGATAAAATATATGCTGAACAAGGATGTGGGATTTATTAAAGAACAATTAATCGTTATTAACAGGGCGGAGGCCCTTGGCACTAAAATGAAGTCATTTAAAGAGACTGTGAAGAATATTCCGGGGGTCGTAAATATTACAAGCTCTACTGCAATTCCTGGCCGCACTAATAATAATAATGGATACATGATAGAGGGAAGAAAAGACGAAACTTTTCTGATGACGACCAGTTGGGTAGATTATAATTTTCTGGATACTTATGGGATGACTCTTGTGTCCGGAAGATCCTTTAAGGAGTCATTTACTTCTGATAAGAATGCCTGCATGATTAATGAAAGTGCACTTAAGGATTTTAAGATCTCAGATATTGATAAAGCAAGATTTATGGAACCTCGCGATTCAGGCAAAGTAAATTATTTACCAGTCATCGGAGTTGTCAAAAACTTTAATTGTGAATCGCTGCGTAAGCCAATTGGACCATATATCCTTAAATTTCAGAATGATAATATGTTATGGGGGTATATAACAGTAAGGTTGTCTGCTAAGAATTATTCAAAAACCATAATTGCAATTGAGGACAAATGGAAAGAGTTTGTATCAAATAACCCATTACAGTATTATTTTCTTGATGCTGACTTTGAACAGATGTATAAGCAGGAGAAGCAGAATGCTCAGATGGCTGTAATCTTTTCTATCCTTGCAATATTTATTGCTTCTCTTGGCCTTTTTGGACTTACATCATTTACTGTGGAACAGCGTACTAAGGAGATTGGGGTAAGAAAAGCTATGGGCTCATCGGTTGCCGGGATTTATATCGTAATATCCAGGGAGGTAATTATACTTGTTTCAATTTCAGCCATAATTGCCTGGCCAATTATTTATTATTTTGCGGGTAAATGGCTTGAGGGTTTCTATTACAAAATGACACTGGGTGTATTTAGTTTTGTGGCAGGCCTCGGTATTGCTCTGGGCATTGCCATCATCACAATCAGTTATCGTATTATGAGAGCAGCCATGGTCAATCCTGCCCAGTCACTTAAATACGAGTAACCCCCCAACCCTCTAAATGACTGCCTGCCACCTGCCTGCCGTTAGGCAGGGGGGGCTTAAAACACTTTTGGTCACTTCCACCCCCCCAAAATGCCTGCCTGCCGGTAGGCAGGGCATAGCCGTCAAGCTAAGGAGTTAAATGTAGTAAAATAGTGAGAGAGTTTAGTACAAAACAGAATGTAAAGTATTGAATATATATCCGATACATTTCCCCTCCTTTTGCCTATCCTTTATACACATCTTTCTAAACTAGTTTTCTCACTCTTTGCAGAGGCTTCACAAACAGAGTGCTAATAAAATTATTTTATAATGGGTACAAAAGATTCCTTTCGTTGAGCTGGCATGTGGACTTCGCTACTAATAACAAAACTTTCAGGAGTACCATATGGGATAATGAGATTCCTCGCTGGCGCTCGGAATGACATGGCATTTAGGTGGTTATGGAGGGCAGAAGTGGCGATTCGAGTTACATATTTTAAGTAAGCAATTCACCTTCGAATCGCCACTTCTGCCCCCACTGTGCTCCTCAAGGGCATTGTCATCCAGAGCGAAGCGAAGGATCTCCTTATCCCATTATGGTACTCCTGAATGTTTTGTTATTAGTAGCGAAGTCTAAATGCCAGCTCAACGAAAGTAATCTCTTGTACCCATTACAAAATAAATTTATTAACACTCTGTTTGTGAATCCTTTACAAAGAGTGAGAAAACTAGTTTAGAAAGATGTGTATAAAGGGTAGACTTCATAAAGAGGGGGCGTAATATGCTGAATATTAATTAGACACCCCTCTTTGCGAAGCAGAGAG
>JANYIW010000200.1 GCA_025358645.1 Bacteroidales bacterium | reverse complement strand
TACAATCTCAAGATCTTTTCCCAGCTCTCCTTATTTACAGGTATCCCATTCTTAAGGTTTTCATTTCTTAATTTGACAACATTCTCACCTGGATAACGGATTTTAGAGGATGGATTTTCCGGAGTTGATTTATGCAAATCTTCAATTATCTGATTTATTGAATTATCAATTGCCGGGAAGTTATGCAGTTTCTTAATGTCTATTGCTATAAATACCTGTGAAACACTATATTCTGAGTTGCAGCCATTTATTTGATGGGTAGAACGACCTCCTGAAAGAATTGTTGCCAAAATATCAAGCAACAATGACAAACCTGCTCCCTTCCAGTAACCGACAGGCAAGACTCTCCATGATTCAAGAATCTCTTTCGGATTGGTAGTTAATTCCCCACGCTTATTAAAGCCACCCGGATACGGAAGCTCTCTACCCTCACTACTGAGCGATTCCATTTTCCCGTAAGAATACTGTGACATTGCAAAATCAAGTACGATTGCTTCATCCTGAAAAGGGACAGCAATTACGAAAGGGTTGTTTCCAAGCCGTGGATCAGTTGCCCCCCACGCAGGCATATTCGGACAGGTATTTGTCCAGCAAATAATTACAAGCCCCTTTTTTGCAGCCTGCAATCCGTAGGTTCCACCACGCATCCAGTGGTTAGTGTTAGCCAGGGATACCAAACCTATTCCGTTTTCATGAGCAATTTCCATTGCCCGATCTGTTGCAAAAGTTGCATTCAGGGGACCCGGACCAAGATTGCCGTCCCATTGTTCAATCGAGCCAAGCCTGTGTACGAGGGAGGGAACAGCCTCTGGTTTTATGTAACCCTCTATTGTGTTCTTTACAAATCTTGCAAATCTGTTAATTCCATGAGAATTGACCCCTTCAGCGCTATTCATAGTGAATATTTCTGCACATTTTTCCGCCTTATCGTCTGAAAAACCTATGCTCAAAAGAATTCTGATAAATTCAGATTTCATTTTATTAAAAGGTATTCTGATATTGTGTTCAGTGTCCGCCATTTGAAAAGATTACCAATTTTATTATTTCAAAACGATATCTGCGAAATCCATAAACCAGCTCCAATCTTTCAACAACATGTTATGGACCCCATCTCTGATATGATAAGCCACTCTCCCACTTATTACCTGTTTATTCAGAGGTGGCATAGATTCAGGGATAGATGAATTCCAACCTAAAAGTTTAAATACCGGAACCGAATTATAAAGAGAAATGTATGATCCGTGAGGATCACCCCAGAGATCCTCTTCAGCACAATCAATATACAAAGCTCTTGGTGCAATAAGTGCCAGTAACGTGTGCATATCCACCGGGAGAGCAACTTCGTTATTGCTATATTTATTATAATTAGTACAAAACCAGTGAGGGAAAGAGGAATTAAGCCTGGCAACAGTTTCTCCAAATCGTCTTCTGGCTAAGGCAGCGCCACCTGCACCCGATTCATTTGCAACCACCATAGCGAACCTGGTATCTTCTGCCCCTGCCCATAAAGCTGTTTTTCCTCCGCGTGAATGGCCAACAATTGCTATCTTATCCGACGAAATATCTTTATCGGTTACAAGATAATCCATACAACGGCTGGCTCCCCATGCCCATGCAGCAATGGTTCCCCATGCATCAGCAGGTCGGGGATTCTTATCAAGCAAGCCATGTATTCCGTTTTTAAACTCATCGAAATTATCGGGATCCAAATCTGCATTATAAAATACAGCCATTCCATATCCCCTGGCTATAGCCTCTTCGACAGGCCAGAACTCACTCTTTACCTTCCTCAAAGGATCTGTATTTTCTGGTCCCCTGTTGTCAATCAGAAGAAATGCCGGAACAGGCTTCTGTGCTTTGTTAGGTGTAAAAAGTGTAAGGTGTATAACCAGTGACTTACCATTCGATGTAATTATGATATCAACCTGTTTAAGGGTTGCGGCTCCATCCAGTGCATTCTTGTCTGTTTTGACAATATTGAAACTCTTCTGATAAGGAGTTTCAGGTACTCTGCCGAAAACATTTTCCCGGAACAGCTCAAGAATCTCAGGACGTCGGACTTTATTCCAGAGGTCTGACGTATTAATCTTCAGCCCTTCGTTTGCTCTAAAAAGATCAGGTAGAGTAAAGGCTGGGACTTTATCTTCAGAGTAGTTAAATCCAGAATGTTCTTTTGAAAGTTTTTCAACTAACTGTTCCGGGGCTCTCCAGCTTTTATCCGTTTGCAGAGGAGTAAAGGTAAAGCTCTGACTGCCTTTAGTTCCGGTTTGAATATTCTTCATTATTACCCGGGTTACACCTTTTGGCCAGTAATGCTTTAACGTGTTGTCAGTAATTTCAATAAACTGAATTTCAGGAGTTACAACTTTAGGATTATAGCTCATCTTCATTGCAAATCCGTCACCTTCAAACTTCAACTCGCCGGGTTTAATCTGAGTCACTTTACAATAAGTCATAAGATTAGAACTTGTCGTAGAATCGTTTCTCGCTAATAATTCAAATTTATCAGAAATAACAAAACTCTTACCCCGGTTAAGAGTATATGTTCTGATCCAGGTTTTTACCATAGCTTTTGCAGGATAAGCGCCTGCTATATCTGTCGAAAAAGTTGCGGTTTTTTTATTAGCGGTGAATGTAGAATTCCTTGCTTTAAAATCAGCGCCATCCTTCTGATCAATACCGTTAATTACAGGAAGGTTATGATATCCCGATTGCATTGTCCATATCTCATATCGTCTTGAACTGAATGTTTTGGCAGTATAACCTTCCCTTCCAAGGTCAATCAGACAAGGTTTCCCATCGAAATACATGACGCATGAACCAACATCATTATGATTATGACTTTCAGCATTAAATCCTCCTTTGGCACCAAAAAAGAATCCATTAAAACTCCCTTCTTTATCTCTTGCTCCTGATATCTCAGTTTCCGGCAGCCAAAAATCGAAAACCAGAGCTTCTTTGGATTCAGCCTTTATTATTTCGGGTAATAAGACCATATTCTTAATCTGCTCACAAATCTTCCCTGAGAAAATATTTTCACCCCATTTATCCTGTTTTGCCAGATAAGCTCCAAACTGCTGCATCTGCATATCATTTATGGCCTTTCCATACTGGTAAACCGATGAAGGGTTGCCACCTGTCGTTGCATCCGCGTCAGCAAAGTTTAAGAAGTACGGCACATGAATATTTACCTTATAAAAATATTTTCCAATATTCCTTATCAGGGGATCGTTATAAACATCAAATTTCCCTCCTGTAACTTCTTTAAGAACTGCAAGGCTTTCGTAAAGCAATGCTCCGGCAGCTCCCCAATAAGAAGGGCCTTCATCACAGCCTCCATCATCTGAATATCCGTTAAGAAATTTATCAAGCGAATTAACAATCTTCCGGACTTCATCAGTTTTCTTAACCGGATCATCTTCCAGTAGCAGAAAGCAATTGAGCATATTGTAATTGATCCATGGATTCCAGTTATTTGGACGTCCGCCTTTAAACCCCATATAACCAAAATCATTCCTTTCAAAATATGGTTTGATTGCTTTATTGATAATCTCCTGTTTAAGTCGTTGCGATATTAAAGGATTCACTTTATCAAACTGATCTTTAAAAAGGTACCATGTCCAGGAAAGATCGTTGGCGATTTCACCGACACCAAGATCAACAGTAGGTTCATTAATGTCAGGTAAGCCACCTGGCGCTTTCTGAAAGTATAGATGAGCGGACCATCCCCACCATGTTTGTTCACTATAGTACCAGACTGCATTAATTATCTGATCGATGAAGCGTCCTTTACCTTCGATAAGCTCTCCAATAACAAGGGAATTAAGCGCCCTGCTGGGGGCAGCGTAAACATTCTGACGGCGTTCACCTGAACGTTTAAATTCAAGATAATCAGTTGCCTTTACAACAGTCCAGTTATAATCGAGGTAACCTTCCGCCCGGGATATATAATCTTTCCTCAGATTTAAAGGAACACTCTCCCAAAACTGACGGTTTAAATAATCAGGGAGTTTATTCCATGATTTATCGTTAATAAGATTTTTTGGCAGATCGATTGATTTGGCTTTATCTCCCAGAATGTTTCTTTCTTTGATTTGTGCAGAGGCTTCTGACGTGTTTAAACATAAGAAAACCATTACTGAATAAAAGCATGAAAGCAAGAACTTTAACATAATGATATTTTTTTTCATTCCAATAAATAAATATTTTAAAAGATGCCGGTTTACAAATTTATCATTATTTGTGAAACAGGTATTCTTGTGGAATCAAATAATTAAATAATTGACCATGGTTTGAACATTTTTCCAAATAAACTATTATCTTGGCTATTTTATGTACAACACCAGTTTGAGGAAGTATATTGGGAAAGGGATCCCGAATGGGACTATAGAATCTCTGCAATAAGTGGTAGCTCTTTTCTGAAATTACCTGCTGTTCTTCAATGGTTCACCGGAAATATTGGTTTTCATCATGTTCATCATCTAAGCTCAAGAATACCAAATTATCTCTTAGCAAAATGTCATTATGAAAATGATATTTTCAAAGATGTCAAACCGATTATTCTTTTTTCTACTTTCAGATCGTTGACACTTGGCTTATGGGATGAAGCAAACCATCAGATGATTAGTTTCAGAAGAATATCCGTTTCAACCTGATCAGATATTTTTAAGTTATCCGGAGTTCTTCACTTGTGATAAAGCGTACTCCTACTTTAGCAAGCTCACATTTTATGTCATCAAATTTATTAGGAAATAAAGGTCGGGAGGCATCTTCAATAAGTGTTGCAGAAAAGCCTTCAAAAATTGAATCAAGTATTGAATAATAAACACAAATGTCTGCAGCAAGTCCGCAAAAATGTATTTCAGTGGTTCCTTTTTCTTTAAGATAACCACCCAGTCCAGTACTTAACTGATGATTATTATCGTAAAAACCGCTGTAACTGTCAACTTCAGGATCTATACCCTTTCGGAAAATGGCAGCAATTCTATTAGACGCAATATCCTTATGTAATTCAGCGCCTTCCGATGTTTGAATACAATGATCCGGCCACAGGGTTTGCAGTTCACCATGAAGGAACATTTTGTCAAATGGTTTACTTGCAAAATGGTTAGAAGCAAAACTCTTATGTTCTTTTGGATGCCAGTCCTGAGTAGCCACTACAAGATCAAAATAAACCTGTATCTTATTAATAACAGGTACGATAAGATTACCCTCAGGAACCTCAAGAGGACCTCCTGGCATAAAATCATTTTGAACATCAATGATAATAAGTGTTTTCATTTAAAATCATTTTTTAAATTCATCAATGAGTTTGTCGCGTTCTGTTTGCAGTCTTTTACTGATTCCAACTTTATAGATATGCGGATTGTCAAACCGTTTATATTCTTCAGGTAATTGTTCCATTCTGCTTTGGCTGTATTGTGCTATTTCTGTCAACGTTTTAGGGTTTTTCGCTCTTATCCCATTCTCCATAACCTTGTGCAATAACGGTTCTTTAAGATAATTGTTCAGAGAGAGTGATTTGAGAGGATACATAGGGTGATACATTATCGCCACATTTTGTTCATCAGCCATTGCTATTGCATCAGCTCCGGCAAATTTATTGTTGCTGTCAATGATCCTGAAGACTTGTTTCCGATAAGGCAGAGTTATTTTACTTATGTTCTCCGACAATTTAATCCTTGGCTTACCATTTGCCATAGATAATTTATAAACTCCGTCAAGAGCCGCATCAGGATGACCTGTGACAAGACTTGTCCCAACACCAAATACATCAATCGGAGCCTGTTGCTCAAGAAGACTTTTTATGATATACTCATCCAATTGGTTTGAAACAGCAATTTTGACATAATTTAGTCCTTCATTATCCAATCTTCTCCGGCTCTCTTTTGCAAGATAAGCAAGATCGCCACTGTCGAGTCTTATTCCATTTAGATGTAATCCTTTTTCTTCCATTTTTTTAGCTACAATAATAGCATTCGGCAAACCGCTTTTCAGGGTGTCGTAAGTATCAACAACAAGAACACAATCGTGGGGTTGCACCTCAGCAAAATCGAAGAAAGCCGACAATTCATCATCGTAACTTTCGATAAAAGAATGTGCCATTGTACCTGACACAGGTATTCCATAATCACGACCTGCCCGAACATTGCTGGTACCATCGAAACCTCCTATAAAGGCTGCTCTGCTGGCATAGTAACCTCCAGGGCCCTGAGCTCTTCGCAAACCAAAATCAATTAAAATCCGTCCTTCTGAAGCCTGTCGCATCCTGCTTGCCTTTGTAGCCACCAGTGTCTGAAAATTCAGAATATTCAGAAGAAGAGTTTCAATAATCTGAGCTTCAATTATGTTCGCTTCAATCTGAAGCACAGGGCGGACCGGGAACACTAAATCTCCTTCTTCAGAACTGTAAACATTACCTGAAAACCGGAATCCTTTAAGATAACTGATAAAATCAGGATGGTATCCCAATTCCTTTAAATACCCGAGATCATTTTTATCAAAACGTAAGATATCGAGTGTGCTGAGCAGATCCTCCAATCCTGCAAAAATTGCATATCCTCCACTGAAAGGTAACTTACGGAAGAAGTAGTCAAATACTGCTCTGGTATCTTTTTGTCCTTTCAGGAAATAAACCTGAGACATAGTCAATTGATACTTATCAGTATACGTAGCTGTATAATTTATCATAGATCTTATATGAATTCAAAGTCAGAATAAAACTAACAAAATTCTAAATCATTACCTATGAACATTCATTCTGATCAATTGTTAAATTCTATACTAAGCAGATGTATCGTTATAACTTTCAATGTTAAGAACAAACTTTTGCCATAAATGTTTTAAAATAAGAATTGAACAGAATCTGCAAAATATCAATAATACTTAATTGTCTGGCGTTACTTCTGAGTACTTCATCCTTACAAGGTCAATTGTTAAAAGATACAACCTCTGTAAATCTGATTAAGCGGGGTATCGATTATGTGTATAACTTCGATTTTAAAAACGCAGATAAAGTAAGTGCAGAACTCATAAAATTATATCCCGGACATCCTGTTAATTACCTTTTCAAAGGAATGATAACTTATTGGAAAAGCTATCCACTTAATACAACTTCAACAGACCGTGAATCTTTTGAAGCAGACATGCGCAAAAGCATAGAATTATGTGATAAAAATAAGGATCCTTCAACTGAGGCAGAGATTCTTTTGATTAATCTTTGCGCGAGGGGGTTGCTTTTATTATTCTATACTGATAATGATCTCAGTTTTGAAGTTTTTCCTATCGCAACAAGTACATATCAATGCGTCAGGCGCTCATTTGATTTTACCACAAATTATTCGGATTTTTATTTTTTTACAGGAGTTTACAATTACTACCGTGAAGCTTATCCGGAAGCTCATCCTGTATACAAGACGCTTGCATTTCTTTTCCCAAAGGGTAGTAAAGTTAAAGGAGTGGAAGAATTACAAATAGTTGCTAAAAATTCCATCATTCTAAAAGCTGAATCCTATTCCTTCCTTACCGGAATATTCTTACGCTTTGAAAATAATTACCAGCAGGCGACTTTTTACAACAAAAGCCTTCATAAAATATATCCTGATAATCCGGCATATCTTGGATCGTACATAAAAAACCTTTTGTTAATTAAACAATATGATGAAGCAGAAAAGGAGATAAAATCCTCAATTGCTTATCTGAAGAACCCCTTTTTTCAGGCCCAGGTCATAATTTTTAATGGCATTTTGCAGGAAAAAAAATACCATGACCTTACGCAGGCACAACAATTCTATCTAAAAGGGATTAAAGATGTTGCCAGTTTTCGAAGTTACGGAGATGAGTATGCAGCGTATGCCTATTTCGGTCTGAGCCGGATAAGTAAGTTAGATGGTGATATGAAAAACCAAAAATTGTATTTAAAACTTGCCTTGAAACTGGCTATATTCAAGAAGCTTGATTTTGGAGACTAGCGAATCTTTAACCAAAAGTCCCTAAAGCTACAATGTGGGCTAAAGTTTAACGAACCATTGCAGAGTATTCATTATATTTAAAAATTACTAAATATAAATGCATGGAACTGAAAATTGAAAATTTATCTAAAACTTATGCAAACGGAGTACAAGCATTAAAAAATATTTCTTTAAATATTTCAAACGGAATGTTCGGATTGTTAGGCCCCAATGGAGCAGGGAAATCGACCTTAATGCGCATCATTGCCACCTTGCAAGACAGCGATACAGGTTCTGTTTATTTTAGGGGAATTGAAGTAAAAAACAATAAACCCAAAATACGCAAGATTTTAGGCTATTTACCTCAGGATTTTGGATTAGACCCTCAAATTGAAGCTATAGAATTGCTAAATCATTTTGCTATTTTAAAAGGCATTTCAAATAAATCCCAACGCAAACAATTGATAAACGAGCTACTGAATCAGACCAATCTGTGGGATTCGAGAAATAAACGCTTAGGTAGTTTTTCGGGTGGAATGAAGCAACGTTTTGGCATTGCGCAAGCCTTAATAGGCAACCCGCAACTGCTTATTGTTGATGAACCAACGGCCGGGTTAGACCCAGGAGAACGGAATAGATTTCATAATCTATTAAGCGAAATAGGCGAAAATATTGTCATTATGTTATCTACTCATATTGTTGATGATGTGACCGATTTATGCAAAAACATGGCAATTATCAATAAGGGCGAGGTATATTTCAATGGAAAACCTTCGGATATACTAAATTCACTGCAAGGAAAGATTTGGATTAAAGAAATTGATAAAACTGGAATTCATCAATATAGCGATAAGTATAAGATATTGTCAACGCGCTTGTTCGACGGACAAATGTTAGTTCGCGTTTATTCAGAAGGTTCACCTCATGTTTCATTTTCGAATTGCGAACCCAATTTGGAAGATGCCTATTTCTACACTATTAATGGCGTCAATTCGAATTTACAATAAGTCGTTGGGCTATGTTCATACAACTCTTTAAATTCGAATTGCTTACAAGTATTAAGCGTTCTTCTACTTACATATACTTTATTGTATTCTTTGCAATTGCTTTCACAGTTATGTCGCTTATGGGCTCTCATTTCAAGGGCTTTAGCTTAAATATAAGCAACAGCGATGTTTTGTATGCCAATTCGCCGTTTGTACTCTTTTTGCTGATTGCCGGCTTAAGCCACTTCGGAATTTTTGCAACTATGGCAATAATGGGACAAGCGGTTTTGCGCGATTTCGATAATAATTGCCACCCTCTCTACTTCACTTATCCTATTACCAAAGCAGGCTATCTTTTGGGCAGGTTTGCCGCTTCAATAAGCTTGGTGCTAATAATTTTTTCGAGCCTTGCTATAGGTGCACTTGCTGCAAGTTTAATGCCCTATATTGACCACACTCTTTTTACTAGTCACCAATTACTTGCATATATTACTCCCTATTTATATACCATCATACCCAACGTTATTTTTACCGGTGCTGTATTTTTTACCATGTCAGTACTTACCCGTCAAACCATGGCGGTTTACGTTACGGGGCTAGTTTTTGTATTGGGTTATTTAATTGCTGGCAGCTTTTTGGGCAATTTAGGAAATCGACTTCTTGTCGATTTAATTGACCCGTTTGGTATTTATGCTATGCTTTCATCTACAGCATTATACTCGATTGCAGAAAAAAATAACTTGCTGATAAACCTAAGTGGAAGTTTTTTACTCAATAGAATTCTGTGGCTAAGTATTTCATTTATAGTATTTATATACGGATACTATAAATTCATGTTTTCGTTTTCTAACCAGAATTTGAAGGTGAAAAAGATTAAATTAAACACTCAAGCTGCAACTTCAAATTCGAAATTATCTTCAAACTCAGAAACCGTTGAACGTGAGTTTAATACTCAAACAAACGCACAGATTTTTTATAGTTTGGTAAAATATAACTACAAGCAAGTAGTTGGAAGTATCTATTTCAAAATCATAATTATATTAGGATTAATTGGCTCTGCATTTATGATCTCCGATACTATAACAACCGATGGAGTAGCAAATTACCCTTTAACGGGTAAGATTTTCAAACAATTGCTCGATGTTTTTTACATGTTTCTTATCATAATTGTAACGGTTTACTCAGGTGAGCTGATGTGGCGTGAGCGAAATAAAAAACTCAACCAGCTATACGATACACTACCAGTGTCAGAATGGTTGACATTGATTGCCAAATTTATTTCATTGGTTTTAATTCAGCTCAGCTTGATTGCTGCTTTATTGCTGTTTAGCATAGTTATTCAAACATACCTCGGTTATTACAACTACGAGTTAGATGTGTATTTGAAAATTTTCATTTTCACCGGATTGTTTCCTACAATCATATTTTCTGGTGTGGCAATATTTTTTCAAGCTATTGTAAACAATAAATATGCAGGGTATTTTCTGATGGTTATATATTTCATTTTCATAATAAATGCGTCAAAATTAGGATTTGATCATTCAATGCTTGTGTTCGGCTCTACACCTGGATTTAACTATTCTGAAATGAACGGTTTCGGGAACAGCTTTTTTCCATCCTTCATTTTTAATTTATATTGGTTATTTCTTCTGGCAGCCTTACTAGCTGTTGCGACAGTGTTTGTGCATAGAGGAACCGATACCGGGTTCAGAAACCGATTAAGAAATGCCAATATCAGATTCACCAACTCCATCAAGCTATTCATAGCTTTAATGATGGGTCTGTTTGCCATTTCAGGTATATACATTTTTTACAACACCAACATTATCAATAAATATACAAGCAGGAGTGAAAGTATTTCGAGCTCAGTTAATTATGAACTAAATTACCATAAATACAGCAGCTTGCTACAGCCGCGTATTACAAAAGTTTTTGTTGAAACAGATATTTTCCCTTCCAAACGCAAAATCCATTTTAAAGGAAACTACCGGCTTCTAAATAAATCCAAAAGTAATATTGACAGCATTGTAATTTCTGAAAATTCAAGAATGAAGTTGGTCTCACTAAAATTTGATTTACCTGATGATGAGGTTGTTAAAGATGTAAAACAAGGGTTCTATTTGTTTAAATTGAAAAAATCGTTGCACCCTGGAGATTCAATTCGATTATCTTTTGAAGTTGATTATACACTCAAAGGGTTCTCTCTGCATGAAGATAGCCGCTTGCTTTCAAATGGCACTTATTTTTCGAACCAGGAATGCCTGCCAACCATTGGCTATGACTACGGTAAGACAATTTCTAATGAAAAATTGCGAAAAAAACAAAATTTGCCAGTGGTGAAAACCTTTGAATCAATCAACGATTCTACTTTGTTGTACAAGAACGGATCCGATGCCGATTGGATTGATTTGGAGTGTATTGTTTCAACCGAAAACGGCCAAACGGCCCTTGCTCCCGGTGAACTCATAAACCAATGGAACAGCGATGGACGAAATTTTTATCATTATAAATCTTTCTCGAAAAACTTAAACGTTTACTCTTTCCTTTCAGCAAAATATTCTATTAAAAAAGAGACGTGGAATGGGATTTCGCTGGAAATTTATTACCACCCAACACATAGCTATAACATCGATAGGTTTTTTGATGCAATGAAAAGGTCTTTGGAGTATTATACCACCAATTTTGGTCCTTATCAAAATAAAACCTTAAAGATCGTTGAATTTCCATTCGGATCAAATGCAAAAGCTTTGTCTGGTTCAATTCAAATTGGTGAAAATCTTGGGTTTATTTCGCAATTCAGCCGCGATTCTGCCTTGGTAATAAATCACGTATATGAGGTAACTGCTCACGAAATAGGGCATCAATATTTTGCTTATCAAGTTGTTGGAGCAAACGTAAAAGGGAGTCAGGTTTTATCGGAGGTATTTAGTCAATATTTAGCGTTGTGTGTGCTTAGTAAAATTTACAAACCCGAAGTAATAAACGATTTTCTACATAATAGTTATTATAAGTACATGAACGGTCGAAATAGCGATAAAGAGGTTGAACCGCCGTTGGCTCAGGTTTCAGACCAGGATTACATATTTTATCATAAAGGAACTTTGGTGATGAATACCTTAAAAGAGTATTTGGGCGAAGACTCAGTAAACAGGGCTATTTCCAGATTCCTGATTAAGTATAAATTTACAGAACCTCCCTACCCTACATCATTCGATTTCTTAAAAGAATTGAAAAAATCTTGCCCTGATTCGCTGAAGTATCTGATAACAGACTTGTTCGAAACCGTTACGATCTTCAGTAACGAAGCTAAAAAAGCCGAATTCAAGAAACTGCCCGATGGGAAATTTGATGTAACACTTTATTTGGAGGCAACAAAGATAAAAACAGACAGTTTAGGAAATAAAACAAACGCTTTACTAAACGATTATATTGAAGTCGGAGTGCTTGACAAAAATAAAAATCCAATTTTTATAACAATGCATAAGTTTACAAAATCCGCCGAGACATTAAGGTTTACAGTAGAGAAAGAACCGTGTTTTGGCGTAATAGACCCGAGACATTTGCTTATAGACCAAATTTGGAGGGATAATATAATAAAATTCATTGTTTCTAAATAAAAGAAGAACAAATGGCAGCGATTCAGCGTAAACGTTTTTTCGAGGTCGTCTTCAATTGCTAATTCGCTAAAGTCATAGCAGTAGCTATTGGCAACAATTTGTCACCAAAAATTTTGACCGATCTGTTTATGCTGTTTAAATGAAACTCCTTTCG